>JBDHSO010000005.1:0-66251 GCA_039808125.1 Rhodobacter sp.
TTCTCCCACGTAGAGATGAGCTTGAATCACACGACTATGGTCAAGGGAATCCCTCTTTTGTCAACATGACCTAGCTCTTTTACAGTTTGGGTTTCTCGCCGGGCGCCGTGGTGAAATACGGCGCCCATTCGGGGTGTCGGGCATACTGGGCCTGCACGTAGGGGCAGAGCGGCAGGATGCGGAAGCCGTTCGTCCGGGCATCCTCGATCATGAAGTTCAGCAGGCGCCCGGCGACGCCGCGGCCGGCCATCGCATCGGGCACGCCGGTATGGTCGGCGCTGATCACGCCCTCGCGCCGGCGGGTGTAGGTGATCTCGCCCTCGGCATCTATCCCCTCGATCCGCGCGACATAGCGGCCGTGGCGGGCATCGCGGTCTTCCCTGGTGATGATGACATCGGTCATGGCGCGGCTCCTCAAAATTCGCGTTTCAGGATGGTGCGGTCGACGGACAGCGGCCCGGCGCCAGAGGCGGCCAGAAAGAGCGCGGCCACGGTCCACAGGGCCGAAAGCCCTTCGGCCTTGAACTGGACCTGATGCAGGAAGACCGCGCCGCCATCGGCGGCAAGGTTGCGCAGGCCGTCTTCGGTGAACAGCGTCTGACCGGCGGCCCGGGCGGCGGCAAGCCCCTCGGGCGTCAGGAGGATCGTGCCGTAGGGATGGGTGAGGTGGAACCAGTAGGTGATGGCCAGCATGATCGCATTGGCCAGCGCCACCGGGCGGGTCAGGAAGCCGGCAAGGATCAGGATCCCGCCGCCGAACTGCATCACCGCCAGAACGGCCGACCACAGCCAGCCGGGATACATCCCCAGGTCTTCGGTGAACCCCGCCATGGCGAAGGGCGCGGTGATCTTGGGCCAGCCCTCCATGATCAGCATGCCGCCTACCACGACGCGCAGGCCCAGATGCGCCAGCGGTTTCGCCACGGTGTCGTAGAACGGGCCCATGAACGGCAGGATCAGGCGGGTCTTGGAGGCAACGTCCATTCTTGCGAACTCCTTGTTGTCCGTCGGGTGGAGTGTGACCGAGGTCCGCGGCGGGGACAACGGCTCATGGTGCCAATCTGCATCGTGGCGGGCGGGCCGGCCAGCGGGCGAACATGCGACGCCGTGTTCGCATCCGTCGAACGCCCCCGCCCCTTGGCCCGGGGGGCGGCCCGCCCCATCTTGGCAGCCAGCGGGGCGATGCAGCCCCCCGAGAACCCCGGAGAGAACGATGAGAAAGATCGAAGCGGCCAGTGCAGCGCCCGGCGGCCATTGGGTGGGCGACGGCTTCCCCGTCCGTTCGCTGTTCTCGCACATGGACGGCGGCAACGAGAGCACGCCCTTCCTGCTGCTCGACTATGCCGGCCCCGAGAAATTTGCCCCCGCCAGACAGCCCCGGGGCGTCGGCGTCCATCCTCACAAGGGGTTCGAGACCGTGACCATCGTCTATCAGGGCGAGGTGGAGCATGGCGACTCGACCGGCCGCGGCGGCGTGATCCGCGAGGGCGACGTGCAGTGGATGACGGCGGCCAACGGCATCCTGCACAAGGAGTTCCACAGCCAGGATTTCACCCGCAAGGGCGGCACGCTGGAGATGGTGCAGCTCTGGGTGAACCTGCCCGCCGCCGACAAATCGGCAGAACCGGGATACCAGAGCATCGAGGACTCGCAGATCCCTGCGGTGGATCTGCCCGATGGTGCCGGGCGGGTGCGGGTGATCGCGGGCAGCTATGCCGGTGTGGCCGGCCCGGCCCGCACCTTCACCCCGATCGAGGTCTGGGATGTGCGGTTGGGCGCCGGCAAGGCCGCGACCTTCGACCCCGAGGAGGGGCATACGGTCATCGTCGTCGTCCTTGACGGCACCGTCACGCTGAACAATGAGCGCAAGCTGACCGGCGCGGCGCAGGCCCGGCTTTCGCGCGACGGCGGCAGCTTCACCGTCGAGGCGGCGACTGAGGCCAAACTGCTGATCCTGGCCGGCGCCCCCATCGACGAGCCGGTGGCGGCCTATGGCCCCTTCGTGATGAACACCGACGGCGAGATCCGCCAGGCGATCAACGATTTCAACGCCGGGCGCTTCGGCCGGCTCTGAAACCGGACAGGGCGCGGCGCGGCGGGGCGCTCTTCGGGCCGCCCCGTTTGGTCAGCCCATCCAGGCGCGCACCACCTCGGCATCCTGCGGCGAAAGCGCATGATCCGCGTCAAGAAGGCGCAGGTCGACCTCGGCCCCCGCGCCGCGCAAGGCGTCCGCCAGCACCGATGCGGCATCGCCCGGCAAAAGCGCGTCCTGCCGCCCGTTGACGATCAGCACCCTTGTGCCGGTCAGATCCGCGGCGGGGGCCGCCGCCAGCACCTGCGTCGCCCGCAGCAGCACCGCCTGCCGCACCGTGCCGGGCCAAAGCTGCATCGCCGCGGCCAGAAGGTTGGCGCCGTTCGAATAGCCAAGGCAGGTGATCGTTGCCGGGTCGAGGCCATAGCCGGTGATGGCGCCCGACAGGAAGACGGCAAAGGCCTCGGCCTCGGCGCCGATATCGGCCTGATCGAAACCGCCTTCGCCGAACCGGCGGAACCAGCGGGCGATGCCTTCCTCCGTCGCCCTGCCCCGCACCCCCAGCAAGGTGGCGCGCGGGGCGATCCGCGCCGCCAGCGGCATCAGATCGGCCTCGTTGCCGCCGCTGCCATGCAGCAGCACGATTACCCGGCCATCCGGATCGGCGGGGGTGTGGAAGCGGTGGACGAACGGGAGGTCGCGCGCGGGCAGGCGCGGCTCTCCCGGCCGGGCGAACTGCGGCAGCATCACCCGCAGATCCTGCGCGCGGGCGGCATCCTGCGGCGGGACGAACAGCATCTCGCCCAGGGCATCGGGCGCCTCGTCGACGGCAAAGCCCGGCCCGTCGGTGGCCTGTTCGAACAGCGTTCCCGCCGGTTCGCGCACGTAGAGCGACAGGAAATACTTGCGGTCGTGAACATGGGTCAGGTCGGCCGCATCGCGCAGGTCGAGCCGCATCTGCCGCACCGCCGCCGCATCCGGGGCGCGGAAGGCGACGTGATCGAAAATGCCGGTGCCGGGGATGCCGGGGAAATAGCCCGCCGCCGCACGGATATCGACGGCATCGGTCTGCGAGATCAGGCGCCGGATCGCACCCTCCTGCCGGGCGGGCCGATAGCCGAAACGCGCGGTGAAGGCGGCTGTGTCTTCGGCCCGTTCGGTCAGGATCGTCACCGCGCGGATGCGGGTCGGGGCGATCGGGTCGGGCAGCGGGGCCGCCGCGGGCAGGTCGACGCCCACCAGCTTGACGATAAGCCCGTCGGGATCCTTCAGCCGCAGGACGGTTTCGCCCATCTCGCGCAGCGGCCCTTCGACCGGCACGCGCGCAGTCAGCGCCCGGGTCAGCCAGTCGCCGATGGCATGGGGCGGGACGGCAAAGGCGATCTCGGACACCTGGCCATGGCCCACCCGGCCGGGCGCGCCGCTTTCCCACACCAGAAAGGTGACGATCGACCCCGGGCTGCCGGCGCTGTCGCCGTAGAAGAGATGCAGTTGCTCGGCATCCTCGTAGCCGCCGGTCTGCTTCACCAGCCGCAGGCCAAGGAAGCCGGCGTAGAAATCGACGTTGGCCTGAACCCGCCGCGTGATGGCCGTGACGTGATGTATGCCGCTGGTCATTCCCTGCCCCGCCTGACGGATCCGCCGTATCCCGCCGCAGGCTGGTGCCTTTGGTGGCCGCGTGCAAGCCCCTCGCGGCGTCGCGGACAGGGAAACGCCCGCGCGCCCGGCGGCGGCCGTGACGAATCCCTCTGCCCATCGCTGTCCGCCCGGTACGAAAACGTTTGAGTTGCGGGCCGGCTGGCGCCATGATCGGCTGGATTTCATTTGATCGAGCCATAGATGACCAAGTCAAGCATTTCGCATCGGGACCTGGGCCCGATCGTTCCGGTTGCACAGGCTGCAAGGATCGCCTCGCCGGAAAGGATGGCGCCGACGCCGGACAAGGCGCGGGGCGCCTATCACAGCTTTGCCGGCATCGAATCCGACCGCCAGCCGCTGCCGGAAAAGACCCTGTGCAAGCTGGCGAAGATCATCCATGAAACGGTGGTGCAAAGCGCCAATCTTGCGCAATCGCCGCTGAACAGCCCGGCGGCGGGACCGGCCGGCATGGCGTATCCCGGCATCCCTGCCGGCTATACCTATCTGTTCCAGCTTGCCGGCCATGACTTGCTGAACACCTCGATCTCGGCCGCGAATACTTTGCTGGGCGAAGGGCCGCTGAATTTGATGCGCCAGCCCCTCGCGCTGCGGACCCTGCTGGGGGAAAGTGCGCGGGCCTGCCCCTTCGCCTATGAGACCGGCACAGACGGGCCGCAATTGCGGACCGGCATGGTCAAGATCATGGCGCCGGCGGGCGCGCACCGGCCGTGGATCCCGTGCGGGCCCCGCCGCGATCTGCCGCGCGCCGCCTATTCCGACAGTGCCGGCAAGCCCGACCCGGCGGCCGGGCCGAATGTGGTGCTGATCCCCGATGCGCGCAACGACGACAACCTGCTTCTGGGCCAGGTGACGGGGCTGTTTCAGGGAATCGCCAATCATGTCGCCCGGACCGTGGCCGACGGGGCCGATCCGCTGACCGATGTCGAGGCCAGGACGCAGGCGGTGATGGCCGGCTTCTGGCGGCGGATCCTGCGTGACGATCTCCTGGCGCGGATTCTGCATCCCGAGATCCACCGGATCTATACCGCGCCCGATGCGCGGCGCTTCGATACCGTCGCCATCGACGACCGCCCCTCGATCGAGTTCGCCTTCGCGGCGGGGCGCTTCGGCCACGCGATGGTGCGCGACCGCTACAGGATGAACGGGCGGTTGGTGACGCTGGACCTGCGCCAGATCATCGAGATCTCATCCAGTCACCGGCCGCAGGCCCTGCCCTTGCTGCGCGATTATGTGGTCGACTGGTCGTATTACTTTCCGTCCACGTCCGGCGATCCGCCCGAAGGGTTCAACTGGGCCTTCCGTTTCGGCCCGCATGTCGCGGTCGGCCTGAAGCTGGGCGATGCGGCAGAGACGCCGCTGTCGGATGGCACGACTGCCGCCGGCACCGTCGCACGCGACCTGCTGCGCGAAGCGAGCGGCGGTCTGGCCAGCGTCCGCCAGATCCTGGATGTGCTGCGACACAAGGCGCCGGCACAGGGTTGGGGTCCGGCCCTGACAGGCCTTCTGGCGCCGGGCGCGCCGAAGCAAATGTTCGCCGATGGTCTGGCGGCGCTGGAGGCGGCCATCACCTTCGGCGGGCTTGACCGGCTGGACCCGGCCGAGCGCCAGGCGCTGGCTGCCGATCCTCCGCTGTCGCTGTTTCTTCAGTTCGAAGCGGTGGCCCTCGGCAACGGTGGCCGGACGCTTGGCCCGCTCGGTTCCATCATTGTGGCCGAGGCGATGTGGCCCGTCTTTTCCGCCCGCGTCGATGCCGGAAACGAGGCCGTCGAACGCCGCGCCTTCGGCCTGGTGCCGCATGGCATGCCGGATCTGCTCGATGCCCTGCGCAGCCGCGCGCCACATCTTTTTGACACCTGACCAGGGGAGGAATTGCCATGACGGAAGACCGTTACATGATCATTCACGACTGGGTGCGGTTCGGCCAGCAGATCGAGGCCTGGTCGCGCGGCACGATCCAGCCGCCCGACACGATTGCCGGGCTGAAAACGCAATTGCCGAACGACGTGCTGGAAATCGGGCCGGGCTATGCCGATGACAGCAAGGTTCATTACTGCCGGCCGCCGGCCACGTCGCAGCAGGTGAGCTTTGTCATCCCCCACAAGGATGATATCGAAGACGGGGTTCCGTCCGGGTCCTATCCGCTGCCGTCCTTCTACAGCACGATGGCCTTTGGCGATGCCGCGCCGGTCATTGCCGACAGGGACGCCTTCCGTTCCTGCCGGATCGCCGATTACAGCGGCAACAAGTGCATGTGAGCAGCCGCGGCGAAGGGGTGCCGGCGGCCTATTGCCCCGGCACCGGCACGCCGGCCAGCGCCAGCCCTTCGCGCAGCCGGTTCCACCGTGCGCGCGACCGGATCGGAAAACAGGCCAGCAGCCAGGCCGCAATCTCGGAATCTCCGGGGCGGCGCGGGTGGATCCATTCCCCCCGCGCCATCTCGATGAACCGCCCGGCGACCTGTCGCGCCTCGTCGATCCGGCCGGACTGGGCCAGTGCGGCGGCATGCCAGGCCGGCACGTCGCAGGATACCTCCCGCGCGCGCAGCGACTGCGCGATGCAGGCGGCATCGTCGCCCAGAAGGAAGGACGCCGCCGCAAGATAGGACCAGTGGAACGGTTCGAGCGCGAGGCCGAGGCCGTCGAGATAATCGGCCAGGGCCCGGGCGCGGGCGACATCCTCGCAGAAGGCAAAGCCCACCAGCGCCGAGGCGATGGTCCAGGGGTCGTTCTCGTTGTGCTGGAACGCCAGCTCATAGGCGATGGCCGCGCGGTCGAACTGGCGCGACATGGCACAGGCCCAGGCCAGCGCAAGCTGCGCCCGGCTGTCCATCGGATCGGTCAGGGCCGCGGTGCTGGCCCAATCCAGTGCGCGCCGATGCAGATGCGGCGTCGGGATCACCCCCGGAAAGGCGATCTGCCGCATGGTCTCGATCGAGGCCCGCGCCGACAGGGCCCGCACATGCAGCGGGTTCTCGGTCAGGATGCGGTCCAGCGCCTGTTCGGCATCGCGCCAGCCCGCGACCGTGAATTCCCGCAGCTTCTGCTGCGCTTCGAGCCAGAGGTCGTAATGATTGGCGAACCCCTGCCCCGGCTGCCCCGGCCGGCCGGGGCCGGTCAAAAGCAGGTTGATCGCGGTGGCAAACCGCCGGACCACCGCATCCAGCGTCTGGGAGGCGATGTCGCGGTCGCGGCCCAGATGGTCCGACCATATGATCTGGCCGCGATGCAGATCGGTCAGGATGGCGGTAATCCGTTCGGCCCCTTCGCCGGAGGGCGTGGCAACGAGGGTCAGCGCGCAGATCAGCCCCTTGGTCTGGCGCCGCAACATCTCGTGGTCGGAGACGTGGCGGTCGTCGATCACCCGCCATTCGCGAAACCGCGCCAGCGCCGACAGCGTAAGATACAGCACATCCTGCAACCGGCCCCGCCGGTCGGCCGGGGTATCCGGACCCATGTCGCCCGGCTCCAGACGAACCAGCAGAAGCGGCCGGTCCTCGGGCGGGGGTGCCGCGCCCGCCTGTTTCAGCGCAACGATAAGCGCCTGGGTCTCGGCCGCCGGTTCTTCGCCATATTCGGTGTCGAGATGGCTCCAGAGCCGCTGATAGACCGCCAGTGCCTCGGCCTTGCGTCCCAGGCCGGTCAGCCGGGCGATCAGCGCGCGGTGATGTGCCTCGTTGCCGGGTTCCAGATCGACCAGCAGCGACAGAAGCCCGGTCTGATTCTCGCCCGGGGCGCCGGGCAACGCCGCCGATGCGATTGCCGCCATATGCCGGACGGTCGAATGGCGAAAGGCCGAAAGTTCGGCCTCGAACAGGTCGGTCCCCTCGATCCCCGCCAGGATCGAGCCGGGAAACCCCTGGTCGGCGAAAAGCACGGTGTCGATGTGGCCTTCGGCCAGTTTCTGGTGCAGGATCTGCAAGTCGGTCACAAAGCTGCCGGGCTCCAGCCAGACCTCATTGCGAGAGGCCTGCAACCCGTCATATCCAAGGCCGAGCAACTGGTTGCGCAGCAGCGACAGCGCGTTGCGCAGGCTGTTCTGCGCATCGGCATCGGTGGAATCGCTCCACAACAGCCCGCGCAGCCGGCTGCGCGGGATCCGCAGCGGCGCGGCGATCACCAGAAGCGCCAGCAGGGCAACCGCCTTCTGTTTCGTGATTGCGACGGGGGTTCCGCCGATGGTGACGCGCAGGCCGCGCAACATTTCGATCCGCGGCCGCAGGGTCGCGCGGGCGGCGAGGGGGGCGATTTCCCCGGTCATGCGCCGGTCCCGTAAGGCTGCAGATCGCCAAAGGGTGTCTCGGCCGGGGTGCCGGCTGCAAGGCAGGGGGTGTCGAACCGGGCCTCCGCGACATGCAGCCCCTGATGGCAACCGATCGGCCGCAGGACAATTCCCGGCGCCGCCTCGCCCCTGCCCGACCGGGCCGGGCCCGCAAGGACATGCGCCGTCAGCCGGTCGCGGCTGACGCCATCGGCCAGCCGCAGATTGGCCCGGTCGCCCGGCTGCAATCTGGCCTCGCCGAAACGGCGACGCTTCATCCGCGCAAGGGCAAGGGCAAATTCCGCCTGTGCCAGTTCCATCAGCGCCGTCTCCAGCGCGGCGGCGATATCGTCCCGGCAGGCGGCCCCGAAGCAGAAGTCGCGCCCCCGCGCATCGAATCCTGCGACCACCACGACGGGCCGGTCGGCCGCCGATGCGATCTCCAGCGCCACCAGCGCATGGTCGGCCTTGCGCGTCATGCCATGCCCTTGCAGCGCCGCCTCGACCCTGCCGGGCGCGAGAAGGTTTGCCGCACGGCGCCCGGCCCACCATTGCCGCACCGCCCGGCGCTCCACCGCCTCGTCGCGGGCATGGGCGGCGGCGGCCGCGCTGTCGGGATGGGCGCCGTATCCCCGCTCGATTCCGGCCGTGCGGTCCTCGGGCCGGGCGGCATCGGCGCCGAACCGGCAATGCGCCTCGGCCTGTTCGCCCAGCACCGCCCAGAGCGCGCGGTCGCGGGTCGGTCCGCTGCCGGTGACGGGCCAGCCCGTGGCGGTCACGCCGCCTGCCACCCAGATCGGCGGCAGGTCGCGCGAACGGCCGCAGAACAGATAGTCCAGCCCGGCAAAAACGCCTCCGCCGGCCGGGTGTCGCATACGGTCAATGGCATCGGCGATGCGGGGTCCGGTTTCGAATTCGACGAGTCGGTCCAGCACGGTGATCTTTGCGGGTTCGGGGCGGGGGCGTGGCTTCCCCGTCCGATCCTAGCCGCGTGTGTCCAAGTTTCAATGCCGCTGTGGCCCAGCCGCGAAGCCGCCCCGGATAACGCTGCGATATTGGCGGTTCTGCGAGGCTGCGAGGACCGCATTGCCCCGCGATTCCGCTGCTTTGGCGGCGCAGGGCCCTTGCGAAGGGGGGTACGCGCCGTGAGCATTGTCTTTCACATCGAAGCCGGTTCCGAAAGCAATGCCTATCGCGGCTTTGCCGATCCTCGCGACGCGCTGAGCGCGGTGTCGGTCTCCGCCGAGATCGACGATGCCGCACCCGCGGCGGCGGCAACAGCGCGGCGGCGCATCGTCGCGGGGCGGTTCTGGCTTTTGTGGCTTGAACCGGGCCGGTCCGGCTGGCGGACGGTCGGTGCCCTGATCCCCGCGCAGCGCGAGTTCCGCTCGCTTCTCGAAAGCGAGATCGGCGTCGTGCCGGCCAGCCTCGCCGGCTGGTTGCAAAGCAAGCGGCTGGCAGAAGGCCGGCCCGTGATTTCGGAGGTGGAACAATGCGCGGCCGGGGCCGTCGCGCTCGTCAGCCACGAGGCGGCGCTGCCGGATCGCCGGCGGGCCGGGGTCCTGGTGCTTCTCGATGCGGCGGTGGAGCCGCGGGCGGCGGATTTCACCGTCATGCGGGTCGAATGCGACGGGACCGGCGGCCTGCCGCTGCAAGTCGAGATCGCGCATGGAGTCGACGGCACCCGTTTCGTGACCGCCGTTCTGTGCAATGCGCCGCTGCCCGCGGGATCGCCGCCGGATACTTCCGCCCCGGAAATGTGCCGCAGGACCCTCGGCGCGGATCTGCCGGCGGACGGGGTTCTGGTTGCGGAGCGCAGGGAGGAAGAGCGCAGGACCTGCCTTGCATCGCCCTCGGCCCCGCCCCGGGTCGTGGCGCGCGGTCTGCGGTGCCTCGGGATCGGCCGGACAACCATGGCGGAGCCGCCCGGTCCGATGCGCGTCGGCCACGGTCGGCCGGTGCTGGCGCTGTTGCCCGGCGCTCCGGCCGCCGCCGACTGGCATACCGCGCTCCCCGGCATTCCCTTCGCCGGCTTCGAGGCCTGGGCCGGTAACCGGGCAAACCTGTGCCGGATGACGGGGTTCCGGGGTTCCGTCCTGCTGCGGGTTCTACAGCGCCTGCGGGCGGCCTGCGCGGCCCTTGAAGACGGCACGACGATGGCCCTGCTGGACGCCCTCCCCGACCCGGCGGTGGGAGGGTTGCTGATTTCCCTGGTGCCCGCCGGCGATATGCCGAAGCAGGACGGCGCCGTCGATTGGCGCGGGGCGCAGCCGATGTTTCGGGCCCTTGCACCCTATCGCGACCCGCAGGTCGCCCGGCTGGCAGAACTGGCGATGCAGGCCCTTGCGCCGGGCGCTGGCGACGGCGGGACCGCCCCCTTTCCCGCCGGGCGCGCGCTGATCCGGACCATCCATGCCGCCGCCCGCCTGACCTTGCGCGCCCGGATCACGCCCAAACCGCTGCTGACCGAACGGCCCTGCGGCGCGATCCTGGCGGGCGTGCCGGCAGGTGGAACCGCCCGGCTGCATGTGCGCCCGCTGGTGGCCGATAGCTGGTTCGACGACACGCCGGCGATCTCCCCCGCCGTGCGGCGCGCGGCATGCGGCGCCTGGTCGGATGACGGCACGGGCTATGCGGTCTTCGACGGCGCGGCGATGACGCTCGCGGTCGCCGCACGCTGAACGCCCACGGAGGCAACGATTGCGCCGGGCAGGTGCGGTCAGTCCTCGGCCGGGGCGCCGCCTTCGGCGATCCGGCGCTGCACGAAGGGCTCCAGCCGCTCGGCCACGCCGGCGCAGGCCGCGGGCGGGGCGAAGTCGGCAAGCCTGGCCTTCCAGATCGCCGTGGCCCGCTGATCCGCCGTCTGCGCACCGGCCTCGGTCCAGGTGCCGTGGTTCGACAGATCGGCCACCAGCGGTTGATAGAAGGCTGTCTGGTAGCGATCCATCGTATGCGCGGTGGAAAAGAAATGCCCACCCGGCGGCACCTCGGCAATGGCCTCGAACCCCAGCGCCGCGGCGTCGGCCGGTGCAGGGCGGCAAAGCTCGGCCAGGGTCTGCAGGGCTTCGATATCGAGGATGAATTTCTCGTAACCCAGCGTCAGGCCCCCTTCCAGCCAGCCCGCGGCATGGACCGTGACCGTGGCCCCCGCCAGGACCGCCCCCCAGAGCGCCATGACCGTTTCGCCGGCGCCCTGGGCGTCGGCGGCATTCGAGGCCGCACCGGTGGCCGAGCGCCAGGGCATGCCGATGTGCCGCGCCAGTTGTCCCGACCCCAGGCTTGCCCGAATGTGTTCGGGCGTGCCGAAGGCGGGCGAACCCGACTTCATGTCGACATTCGACAGGAACCCGCCATAGGATACCGGCGCCCCGGCCCGCGTCATCTGTGCCAGCGTGATGCCGGCCAGCGCCTCGGCATGTTGCAGCATCAGCGCACCCGAGACGGTGATCGGCGCCATCGCCCCGGCGAGACAGAACGGTGTGATGATCGACATCTGCCCGGCGCGGGCGAAATCGACGATCCCGCGCGACATCGGCAGGTCCAGCTGCCGCGGCGAGTTCGAGTTGATGACCGTCGTCGCCCAGACACCCTCGGTAAAGGCGGCCTCGTCCAGCCCATAGGCCAGCCGGATCATCTCGAAGCTTTCCTCGACATGGCGGCGGCCGCGGGCATAGACGAACAGCGGCTTGTCGCAGGTTTCCAGCTGCCCCCGCATCATCGCGTAATGGCGGAGCGGCGTGGGGATGTCCTGCGGCTCGACCGAAGGGCCAAGCATGTGCAGGACGTCGAAGCTTTGTTGCAGGCGCAGCGTTTCGAGATAGCCGGTCAGATCGCCGGGGCGGCGGCCGCGGTCGCGGTCAAAGGCGTTGGGGCAGCCGGAGCCGGCCATGAACAGCAATGCGCCGGGGCGATAGTCCTGTTCCCGCGCGGGGTTGGCGGCGCGCAGCCGGATCGCGCGGGGCGCCGTGGCCAGCGCCTGTTCCACCATGTCGCGCCCAATGCGGACCATCATCGTCGGCTCGTCGACCAGCGCGCCGGCCCGGCCGAGGATCTGCCGCGCCTCGTCGAGGAGGATACGCAGGCCCAGCTCCTCCAGAACCCGCAGCGCGCCGTCATGGATCGCGGCGATCTCATCGGCCGAGAAGGCGGCCTGCGGCACGAAGGGATTGGCCAGATGCACATAGCTGGCGGTGTCGGCCGGCGCGGCGCGGCGCGCGCGGCTGCGTCGGGGCGTGCCGGTCCTGTCCATCCCATCCTCTCCCGCCTGTTGCCGTCTCCAAGGCCATCATCCGATGGGGGCGCTGTCAAGCAGGACGGGCGCCGCGCCCGGCGCGCGGATGGAAAACCGAAATCCTGCATGGGTATATTTTGAACTTGAAATATTGACGCGCCGGTGCAACGCTGGACGCGCGAACGCGCTTGCTCACCGCCCGCACGGGCACATCGGTCAGGGAACCGGGTCATGAAGATACTCTGCCTCGGCGGGGGCCCCGCCGGCCTCTATTTCGCGATTTCGATGAAGCTGCGCGATCCGCGGCATCAGGTGACGGTTCTGGAACGCAACCGCGCCAACGATACCTTCGGCTGGGGCGTGGTGCTTTCCGACGATGCGCTTGGCCGAATGGAACGCAACGATCCTGTCTCGACCGCGGCGATCCGTGAGAACTTCGCCTATTGGGACGATATCGCGGTGGTGCATGCCGGCACGCGCAGCGTCTCGGGCGGGCATGGGTTTGCCGGCATCGGCCGCAAGCAGATGCTGGTCCTGTTGCAGCAGCGCGCCCGCGATCTGGGTGTCGACCTGCGTTTCGAGACCGAATTCCGCTCGGCCGAGGAGTACCGGCGCGACTATGACCTGGTGGTCGGTTGCGACGGCATAAACTCGGTCGTCCGCAACGAATATGCCGAGATCTTCCGCCCCGACATCGACCTGCGCCGCTGCAAGTTCGTCTGGCTGGGCACGCATCAGAAGTTCGACGACGCCTTTACCTTCATCTTCGAGAAGACCGCCCATGGCTGGGTCTGGGCGCATGTCTATCAGTTCGACGCCGATACCGCGACCTTCATCGTCGAATGCCTGCCCGAGACCTGGGACGCCTGGGGCTTCGAGGCGATGAGCAAGGAGGAAACGGTCGAGACCTGCCGCAAGATCTTCGAGCGCCATCTCGGCGGCCACGACCTGATGTCGAACGCCGCGCATCTGCGCGGCTCGGCGGTCTGGATGCGGTTCCCGCGGGTGATCTGCGAGAAATGGTATCACGAGAATGTCGTCCTGATGGGCGATGCCGCGGCGACGGGGCATTTTTCCATCGGATCGGGGTCGCGGCTGGCCTTCGACAGCGCCATCGCGCTGGCCGAATACCTGCACAGCACACCCACGATGGAGGCCGCGTTCGAACGCTATCAGGAGGAGCGGCGCGTCGAGGTGCTGCGCCTGCAATCGGCGGCCCGCAACAGCCTGGAATGGTTCGAGCAGGTGGAGCGCTACCTCGACATGCCGCCGCCGCAATTCGCCTATTCGCTGCTGACGCGCAGCCAGCGGATCAGCCATGAAAACCTGCGGCAGCGCGATCCGGGCTGGCTGCGCACGACAGAGGACTGGTTTCAGGCGCAGGCCGGCGGCCAGCCCGGCCGCGCGCCGATGTTTGCGCCCTTCCGGCTGCGCGGCATGGATCTGAAGAACCGCGTCGTCGTCTCGCCCATGGCGCAATACCGCGCGGTCGACGGCTGCCCGACCGACTGGCATTTCGTCCATTATTCCGAACGCGCCAAGGGAGGGGCGGGCCTGGTCTATACCGAGATGACCTGCACCTCGGCCGAGGGCCGGATCACCCCCGGCTGCCCCGGCCTTTATGCGCCCGAACACGAGGCGGCCTGGAAGCGCCTCGTCGATTTCGTCCATGCCGAAACCACGGCGAAGATCTGCTGCCAGATCGGCCATGCCGGCCGCAAGGCCAGCACCCAGATCGGCTGGGAGGATCCCGACACTCCGCTGCCCGAGGGCAACTGGGAGATCATCGCGCCCTCGGCGGTGCCGTGGTCGCCGCGCAATGCCGTCCCGCGCGCAATGACGCGGGCCGACATGGACCGGGTGACGCAGGATTTCGTCGCGGCGACCGAAATGGCCGCGCGCGCCGGTTTCGACATGGTCGAGCTGCATGCGGCGCATGGCTATCTCGTCTCGTCCTTCATCTCGCCGCTGTCGAACCGGCGGACCGACGAATACGGCGGCAGCCTGAAAAACCGCATGCGCTGGCCGCTGGAGGTGCTGCGGGCGATGCGAGCGGCCTGGGGCGCGGACCGGCCGCTTTCGGTCCGCATCTCGGCCAGCGATTGGGTGGGCGACGAGGGGGTGACGCCGGAAGAGGCGGTGCAGATCGCCCGGATGTTCGCAGAGGCGGGGGCCGACATCCTTGACGTCTCTGCCGGGCAGACCTCGGTCGAGGCGCGGCCCGTCTATGGCCGGATGTTCCAGACCCCGTTCAGCGACCGTATCCGCAACGAGACCGGGCTGGCCACCATGGCGGTGGGCAACATCACCGAACCCGATCAGGTGAACTCGATCCTGCTTGCGGGCCGGGCCGATCTGGTCTGCCTCGCGCGCCCGCATCTGGCCGATCCCTACTGGACCCTTCACGCCGCCATCGCCCTGGGAGATAGTGAAACGGCCTGGCCCCTGCCCTATCTGGGCGGGCGCGACCAGGCGCGGCGACTGCATGAGAAGGCGGCGGAGACGATCAGGGTATGACGATCACGGGCAAACGGGTGCTGGTGACGGGCGGCGGTTCCGGCGTGGGGGCGGATCTCGCGCGCGGCTTCGCGCGGGCCGGCGCCGAGGTGGTGATCGCCGGCCGCCGGGCCGAGGCGCTGGAGGCGGTGGCCGGCGAGGCCCGCGGCATCCGTGCGGTGGCCGGCGACGTGACCGACGAGGCTGCCGTCGCCCGGCTGTTCGATGCCGCCGGCCCCTGCGACATCGTGATCGCCAATGCCGGCGCGGCCGAAAGCATGGCCTTTGGCAAGATGACGCTCGACCACTGGAATGCGATGCTGGCCGTCAACCTGACCGGCACCTTCCTGACCTTCCGCGAAGGCCTGCGGCGGATGCCGGGGGCGGGGCGGCTGATTGCCGTCGCCTCGGTCGCGGGGCTGAAGGGCTATCCCTACGTGGCGGCCTATGCCGCGGCGAAACACGGCGTCGTCGGGCTGGTCCGGGCCCTGGGCGAAGAGGTGGCCGGCCGCGGTATCACCGTGAATGCGGTCTGCCCGGGATATCTCGACACCGAGATGACGGCGCGTACGCTGGCCAATATCGGGGCGAAGACGGGGCGCTCTGCCGAAGAGGCCCGCGCCGCGCTGGAACGGCAAAGCCCGCAGCATCGCCTGTTCGAGCCGGCCGAGGTGACGGGCACGGCGCTCTGGCTCTGTTCGGATGCCGCGCGTGGCATCAACGGCCAGGCCATCGCCATCGCCGGAGGGGCGCCGTGATGCCCCCGCCGGCCTCTCTGTCCAAGCGCAGGCTGAAACTCTGGATCCGGTTTCTGGGCATCACCCGGCAGGCCGAGGCGGAGCTGCGCGAATTCCTGCGCCTGCGGCATGGGACCACCCTGCCCCGGTTCGATGTGCTGGCCGCGCTTTACCGCCGCCGCGATGGCGTCACCATGTCGGAACTGTCGCGGATGCTGCTGGTCTCGAACGGCAACGCGACCACCGTGGTCGACCGGCTGGAGGCCGACGGCCTGGTGCGGCGGACGCCGGTCGAGACCGACCGGCGCACCGTGATCGTGGCGCTGACACCGGAGGGGATGGCCCGGTTCGAAACCTATGCCACCGAGCACGAGGTCGAGGTCGACCGGCTGTTCGGCAGCCTCAGCGAGGCCGAGATCGACACGCTGACCGATATCCTCAAGCGCATGGGAGGTTCCCGATGACCGAACTGGCCGGCCTGACGCCGCAGCATTTTCACTGGGAGGTCCGCGACCGCATCGCGACGATCCGGCTGACCCGGCCGGACCGCAAGAACCCGCTGACCTTCGACAGCTATGCGGAATTGCGCGACACCTTCCGCGCGCTGGCCTATGCCGATGACGTGGATGTGGTCATCTTCGGCTCGAACGGCGGGAATTTCTGCTCGGGCGGCGATGTGCATGACATCATCGGCCCGCTGATCGGGCTCGACATGAAGGGCCTGTTGCGCTTCACCCGCATGACCGGCGATCTGGTCAAGGCGATGATCGCCTGCGGCAAGCCGGTGATAGCCGCCGTCGACGGCGTGGCCGTGGGCGCCGGCGCGATCATCGCCATGGCGGCCGATATGCGGCTGGCGACGCCGCAGGCGAAATGCGCCTTTCTCTTCACCCGCGTCGGTCTTGCCGGTTGCGACATGGGCGCCTGCGCCATGCTGCCGCGCATCATCGGCCAGGGTCGTGCGGCGGAACTGCTCTATACCGGCCGGGTGATGCGCGCCGAAGAGGGCGAGCGCTGGGGCTTCTGGAATGCGCTGCACAGCGCCGAGGCGCTGGAGGACGAGGCCCGGGCGCTGGCGGTACAGATCGCGGCCGGGCCGACCTTCGCCCATGGCATCACCAAGACCCAGTTGACGCAGGAATGGAACATGGGGCTGGAGCAGGCCATCGAGGCCGAGGCGCAGGCCCAGGCGATCTGCATGCAGACCGAGGATTTCGCCCGCGCCTATCGCGCCTTTGTCGCGAAGGAAAAGCCGCGGTTCGAAGGCAATTGAGGGAGGCCACGATGCCGGACACGAGCTTTCTGGGCTGGCCGTTCTTCGAGGACCGCCACCGCGACCATGCCGCGCGGCTGGACGGCTGGTGTCATGCGCATCTGCCGGTGTCGCATGCCGATACCGATACCGCCTGCCGCGGCCTTGTCGCGACGCTTGGTCGCGACGGCTGGTTGCAGCCCACCGGGGCGGAGGCCGGCGAGGCGCTGGACGTGCGCCTGCTCTGCCTTTCGCGCGAAATCCTGGCGCGGCACGACCCGCTTGCCGATTTCGTCTTTGCCATGCAAGGTCTTGGCATGGGGGCGATCAGCCTGTTCGGCACGCCGGCACAGCGGCGCTGGCTGGCGCGGACCCGGGCCGGAGAGGCCATCGCCGGCTTTGCCCTGACGGAACCCGGCTCCGGTTCGGACGTGGCGGGTACCGCGACGACCGCGGAACGCACTGATGCCGGCTGGCGGCTGAACGGCGAGAAGACCTATATTTCCAACGGCGGCATCGCCGATGTCTATGTCATCTTCGCCCGAACCGGCGAGGCGCCGGGCGCGAAGGGTCTTTCCGCCTTCGTCCTGCCGGCCGGCAGCCCCGGGTTGGAGGTGGTGGAACGTATCGAGGTCATCGCCCCGCATCCGCTGGCCCGGCTGCGGCTGACCGACGTGATCCTGCCGGAAGATGCGCTGATCGGTACCCCGGGCAGCGGCTTCAGGATTGCCATGTCGGTCCTCGACGTCTTCCGGTCGACCGTGGGGGCCGCGGCCCTGGGCATGGCGCGGCGCGCGCTGGACGAGGCGGTGCTGCGGGTGAACCGGCGCCGCATCGCCGGGCAGCCGCTGGCCGATCTGCAGATGGTGCAGGGTCATCTGGCCGACATGGCGCTGGAGATCGACGCGGCGGCGCTTCTGGTCTACCGGGCCGCCTGGACCAAGGATTCCGGTGCGCCCCGCGTCACACGCGAGGCGGCGATGGCCAAGCTTCACGCGACCGAGGCGGCTCAGCGAGTGATCGACACCGCGGTGCAGTTGCATGGCGGCGACGGGGTGCGCCATGGGTCGGTGGTCGAGGCGCTCTACCGCGACATCCGGGCACTGCGGATCTATGAAGGCGCCAGCGACGTGCAGCGCGTGGTCATCGCGCGAAGCGTCCTGGCCGGGACCGCGACGGGATGACGGCGCCGGCGCGCCTTGCTATAGGCCGGTCGGGCGACCGGGCGGGCCGGCGCCACAGATCCGCCCCGGCCCGGTGCCGTGGCCCCCTCGGGACCCTCGCCATGAGCCATAGCCGCAAGATTCGCATCGAATTCAACCACTGCGATCCGGCCGGGATCGTGTTCTATCCGCGCTATCTCGAAATGTTGAATTCGGTGGTCGAAAGCTTCTTTCGCGAAGAGGTCGGCTATTCCTTCCGCCGCATGGCGGACGAGGGAACCGCAGTGCCGACCGCCGGGTTGCAGATCGACTTCACCGCGCCCTCCCATCTCGAGGAGGAGCTGGACTGGCGGCTGGAGGTGCGGCGTCTCGGGCGCAGCTCCGTGACCTTCCGCGTCACGGCGGATTGCGCCGGAGAGCGGCGCCTTGTCGCGACGCCGACGCTGGTCTGGCTGACCGCCGAACGCCGGCCGGCGCCCTGGCCCCATAGTATCCGCCCCCGCCTTGCTGCCCATCAGGAGCCGACATGACCGACCAACCGCACGAGATCCTGCATCCCCGGCACTGGAAACCTGCCCTCGGCTATGCCAATGGCATGGCCGCGCGCGGTCGCATGATCCTGACCGGCGGGATCATCGGCTGGAACGCCGAGCAGGAGTTCGAGACCGACGATTTCGCCGGCCAGGCGGCGCAGGCGTTGCGCTCGATCATCGAGATTCTGGCCGAGGGCGGTGCCCGGCCGGAACATCTGGTGCGGCTGACCTGGTATGTCACCGACAAGGGCGAATACCTTGCCGGGCTGAAGGACATCGGCCGGGCCTATCGCGAGATCATCGGCCGGCATTATCCCGCCATGGCGCTGGTGCAGGTGGTGGCGCTGGTCGAGGACCGCGCCAAGGTCGAGATCGAGGCCACCGCCATCATTCCCGACTGACCGCCCGCCCGGTGCGGCCTTTCCCCCGCTGCGGGAAAAGGCCCGTGCCTGCCCGTGTCAGTCGTGGCGCAGGCGGAAGCGTTGCAGCTTGCCGGTCTGCGTCTTCGGCAGCGTTTCGGCAAAGACGATGTTGCGGGGATATTTGTAGGGCGCGATCACCGCCTTCACATGGTCCTGCAACAGCTTGACCATCAGCGCATCGGCCGCATGCCCGCTGGCCAGAACCACATGCGCCTCGACGATCTGCCCGCGCGCAGCGTCAGGGGCGCCGATCACCGCGCATTCCAGAACGGCGGGATGCGACAGCAGCGCCGCCTCCACCTCGGGCCCGGCGATGTTGTAGCCGGCGCTGACGATCATGTCGTCGGACCGGGCCGCGAAATGGAAGCGGCCCTCGCCGTCCTGCCAGAAGCTGTCGCCCGTCAGGTTCCAGCCGTCGCGCACATAGGCCCGCTGCCGGTCGTCGGCCATGTAGCGGCAGCCGGTCGGCCCCCGCACGGCAAGCCGCCCGACCTCGCCGCGGGGCAGTTCTTCCATGTCCTCGCCGACGATCCTGGCCTCGTAGCCGGTGACGGGCCGGCCGGTGCAGGCAGGCTGGTGATCGGTGAAGCGGTTGGTGATGAAGATGTGCAGCATTTCGGTCGCGCCGATCCCGTCCAGCATCGGCTTGCCGGTCCGGGCCATCCAGTCTTCATAGACCGGCGCCGGCAGCGTTTCGCCGGCGCTGACCGCGGCCCGCAGGCTGGACAGGTTGGCGCCGTCCTCCATCGCCTGCAACATCGCCCGGTAGGCCGTGGGCGCGGTAAAGCAGATGGTGGCCCGGTGCTCCTCGATGATCTCGATCATGTTCGCGGGCGAGGCCTGTTCCAGAAGCGCGGCCGAGGCGCCGAAGCGCAGCGGAAAGATCGCGAGGCCCCCCAGGCCGAAGGTGAAGGCAAGCGGCGGCGACCCCACGAAAACATCCTGCGGCGTGACGCCCAGCACCTCTTTGGCATAGCCGTCGGCGATGATCAGCAGGTCACGGTGGAAATGCATCGTGGCCTTCGGCTCCCCGGTCGTGCCCGAGGTGAAGCCCAGAAGTGCCACGTCGTCCCGGCCGGTCTGCGCCGCCTGGAACCGTACCGGCTTGCGCAGCGCCATGCGGTCCAGTTCGGCATCGTGGTTCGCGGTACCGTCGAAGCCCACCACCGTCTTCAGGAACCGGCTCTGCCGTCCGCAGGCGATCAGTTCCTCCATCAGCCGGGTGTCGCACAGGGCATGGCTGATTTCGGCCTTGTCGACGATCTTTGCCAGTTCGCCCGCGCGCAGCATCGGCATGGTGTTCACCGCGACCGCGCCCACCTTGGTCGCCGCCAGCCAGCAGGCGACCATCGCGGGGTTGTTGGCCGAGCGGATCAGCACGCGGTTCCCGGGTTTCACCCCGTAATCCTCGACCAGCGCATGGGCGATCCGGTTCGACCAGTCGGTCAGTTCCTTGTAGGTGCGGGCCCGGCCGTTGCCGATCAGCGCCACATGGTCGCCAAACCCCTTCTCGACCATCCGGTCGCTCAGTTCGGCGCCGGCGTTCAGCCATTCGGGATAACGCAGCGGCGGCGGCAGCAGATCCGGCCACGCGCCGGCCGGCGGCAATCTTTCGCGGGTGAAGCCGTCGACGTGGCCTGTCGGGCCAAGCGCCACCTGGGTCATTGCAGTCTCCTCCCTGCGCCGGTGCCGGTGGCGGACAGCCCCGTTTTCACCCGGCATCGTCTTCATATTCGGGGCAATCCCCGGCGCCGGCAAGCCGCCGCGTCAGGTCCAGGGCTGGTCGGGATCGGGCAGCGGGATCGCGTCCAGCAACTCGCGGGTATAGGCGGCCTGCGGATCGGCAAACAGCGCCGCGGTCTCCCGGTCCTCGACGATCCGGCCCTGATAAAGGACGATCACGCGCGAGCAGAGGCGGCGGATCACGCTGAGATCGTGGCTGATGAAGGCGAGCGTCAGGCCGAGGTCGCGCACCAGCCCGCCAAGCAGGTTCAGCACCTGGGCCTGGCTGGACACATCCAGCCCCGAGACGATCTCGTCGGCCAGGATGAACTCGGGTTCCAGCGCGATGGCGCGGGCGATGCCGACCCGCTGGCGCTGACCGCCCGACAGTTCATGCGGATAGCGCGCGGCAAAGCCGCGCGGCAGGCCGACATGATCGAGCGCGCGGTCGACCCTTGCGGCAACATCGTCGAACCCGTGCAGGCGCAGCGGGGCGGCGATGATGCCTCCGACCCGGTGGCGGGGGTTCAGGCTGGACATCGGATCCTGAAAGATCATCTGGAACCGCCGGCGCAGCGGCCGCAAGGCCGCCTCGCCCAGATGGGTGATGTCGGTGCCCTCGAAGCGGATGCTGCCGGACGACGGTTCCAGCAGCCGCACCAGCGCCCGCCCCAGCGTCGACTTTCCCGAACCCGAGCCGCCAACGATGCCCATGACCGCGCCGCGCGGGATGGTGAAATCCAGCCCCTTCAGGATCTCGATCCGCGGTGCGGCGCCCAGCAGCGGCTTGCGGGTCATGTCGGCCAGCGAGAGGTGCAGCCCTTCGACGCGGTAGATCTCGGTCACGCGCCCGCCCTCCTGTCGGCTTCGGCGACCTCGGCCCGGACGGTGGCGATCACCGCCTCGGGCACCGGGGTCAGGCTGTGGGTGGGGTCGGTGTATTTCGGCGTGGCCGCCAGCAGGGCGCGGGAATAGGGGTGCTGCGGGGCGCGAAAGAAGGTCCGCACATCGGTATCCTCGACCACCATCCCGGCATAGAGCACGCTCAGCCGCTGGCAGATCTTGGACACCACACCCAGATCATGGGTCACGAACAGCAGCGCCGTGCCGTGGCGTTCCTGCATCGCCTGGATCAGCTTCAGGATCTGTTTTTGCACCGTCACGTCCAGCGCCGTCGTCGGCTCGTCGGCCACGATCAGCTTTGGCTCGGCGGCAAAGGCCGAGGCGATCAGGATCCGCTGCCGCATCCCGCCCGACAGTTCATGCGGATAGCACCGCATCACCCGCTCCGGCTCGGCGATCTGCACCTCGGCCAGCAGTTCGCGCGCCCGCGCCTCGGCCTTCGCCCGCGGCCAGCGCAGGATGTCGACCAGCCGGTCGGTGATCTGGGGGCCGACCCGGTGCGCCGGGTTCAGCGCGGTCAGCGGATCCTGCGGGATCAGCGCGCAGGTGGCGCCGATCAGCCGCCGCCGCGCGGCCGGATGCATCGCCAGAAGGTCGGTCCCGTCCAGCAGGATCTGCCCCGAGACGATCTCGACCGAGCGCGGCAGCGTGCCGAGGACGGCCTTGCCGATCATCGACTTGCCCGCGCCGCTTTCGCCGACCAGCCCGTGAACCTCGCCCCGCGCCACATCCAGCGAGACGCGCCGCAAGAGCCGGCCGCCGCCTTTCAGCCGCACCTCAAGATCGCGGATCGACAGATAGCTCATCGCAGCACCGGATCGAAGCGGTCCTTCAGCCCCTCGCCCAACTGGCTGAAGGACAGGACGGTCAGGAACAGCGCAAGCAGCGGGAAGACCAGAACCCACCAGGCCTGATGCACCGAGGTCCGCCCCTCGGCGATCATCCCGCCCCAGCTCGGCGCATCGGTCGATATCGACAGGTTGACGAAGGAGAGGATCGCCTCGACGATCACGGCGATGCCCATCTCCAGCGTCAGCAGCACGCCGATGGTGGGCAGGACATTGGGCAGGATTTCCAGCGCCATGGTGCCGATCCGGCCGCGCCCCGCCACCCGGGCCGACGCGACGTAATCCATCGCGCCCTGGGTCATGGCCTCGGCCCGGACCACGCGGGCGAACCGCGTCCAGTCGATCAGCACGATCGCGGCGATGATCGAGAACAGTCCCGGCCCCAGCACGGCGACGAGCAGGATCGAGAACAGCACCGGCGGAAAGGCCATCCAGATATCGACCAGGCGGGAGATCACAAGATCGCTCGCCCCGCGCAGAAAGCCCGCCATCAGCCCCAGCGTTGCCCCGATCAGGCAGGTCAGCGTGCCGGCCACCAGCGCCACCGTCAGCGCCAGCCGCGCCCCCCAGAGGATGCGCGACAGCACATCCCGCCCCAGACTGTCGGTGCCAAGCCAGTAGCCGGGTTCCGCGCCGCTGACCCAGAACGGCGGCAGCCGGCCCAGCATCAGATCCTGTGCCAGCGGATCCTTCGGCGCGATCCACGGCGCCCCCAGCGCCAGCACGACCAGCAGGCCAAGCCACAGCGCCGAAAGCCACAGCCGCAGCCCGGCCTTGTGCCGGATGGTCCCGCGTCCGTCAAGCATGGCGCAACCTCGGGTTCAGAGCGGCATAAAGCAGGTCGACCACCAGATTGACCACGGTGAAGATCGCCGCGAACAGGATCACGATGCCCTGGATCAGCGGCAGGTCGCGGTTGATCACCGCGTCGATGGCCAGGTTGCCCAGACCTTCATAGGAAAACAGCCGTTCGATGATCACCGTTCCGCCGATCAGAAAGGTGAACTGCACGCCGATCAGGGTCAGCGTCGGCAGGATGGCATTGGGCAGGGCCTCGTGCAGGATGACGTGGTTCTCGCCATAGCCCTTGGTGCGCGACAGCGTAACATAGTCGAGATGCATGGTTTCCTTCAGGCTTTGCTTCAGAAGTTGCCCGATCACCGCCGAAAGCGGGATGGCAAGCGCCAGCGCCGGCAGGAACATGTGGCTCACGATATCGGCCCAGAGATCGAACCGCAGCCGGACAAGGCTTTCAAACAGGTAGAAATCGGTCGAGAACGGCAGTTGCAGCGAGGGCGTGATGCGGCCCGAGATGTGGAACACCGGCAGCATGACCCCGAAGGCCAGGATCAGGATGAGACCCCAGAGGAAATCCGGGATCGACAGCGCCATGCCGTTTGCCACGTCGATGGCGCCCTCGCTGCGGGTGCCGCGCAGCCGGGTGCCGGTCAGCGCCATGACGCCGCCGATCACGACGGCGATGACCAGCGCCATGATCGCCAGTTCCAGCGTGGCGGGCAGGCGACCCAGCACCAGGCTCAGCACCGGCTGGCGCGTGGTGATCGAGGTGCCGAAATCGCCCTGCAACACGCCGCCGGCCCAGATCGCGAACTGCTCGGGGATCGACTTGTCCAGCCCGTAAAGCGCGCTCAACCGTGCGATATCGGCCTCGGTGGCGCCCGGGGGCAGCATCATGGCGATGGGATTGCCCGGAACGATGCGGATCACGACGAACACGATCACCGCCACGCCGAACAGCGTGACGGCGGTTGTGATCAACCGCAGGATGATGGTCTGCAACAGTTGCATCTGTCCGGTCTGGCTCCGCTGCGTCGGGAAGGGGGCCGGCCGTGCGGCTGCACGGCCGGCCGGCATGCGGCATCGCCCGGACCTGCCGGCCCGCGATGCCGCCGGCCCGTCAGGACGCGCGCTTCATCAGATGCGGCAGCAGCGCGCCCGAGGCATGCGGCGTCACGATCACGGCCGGAACCGACAGCACCGGCTGCACATATTGCAGCAGCGGGATGACATAGGCGTTCTCGGCGATGTAGCGGTCGACCTCCTCCCAGCCGGCGATGCGCTTTGCCTCGTCCGGCTCGCCCCAGAGCGGCATGATCTTCTCGATCAGGTCGGGGCTGTCCCAGACCGAATGCGGCGAGGGCCCGAACATCGCGAAGCCGGTTGAGGTGGTGGGATCGCCGACCGAATTGCCCCAGTTGTAGAAGGCCGCCGGGGCAAGCTGGTCGGCCGCGCGCAATTCGTAATGCTTGGCGATTTCATAGACCTCGATCTCGGCCTCGATCCCTACCTTGCGCCACATGCCGACGATGGCCTGGATCATCTCGTAATCCTTGGGCTTGAAGCCCTTGGTGGTCTGGATGGTGAACTTCACCGGATTGTCGGGGCCGTAGCCCGAGGCGGCCAGAAGTTCGGTGGCCAGGGCCGTGTCGTAAGGCACGGTGATCGAGGGGTCGTAGGCTTCGTATTCCGGGGTTTCCAGCGTGTCGATCTTGACGCCATAGCCCGACAGCAGCCGGTCGATGATCAGCTGCTTGTCGATGGCATGCGCCGCGGCCTTGCGCACGTTGGGGTCGAGCATCACGTCGATGTCGTTCAGGAAGATCATGCCGATATCCGAGACCGGCGTGGCGATGCCCGTCAGCTGGCCGGCCCGCAGCCGGTCGTATTCCTCATAGGGCATTTCCAGCGTGACATGGCTGTTGCCGGATTCGATCTCGGCCACACGGGCGGCCGCATCGGGAACGAACTTGATCGTCACCGTCTTGAACTCGGGCGCGCCGCCCCAGTAGCCCTCGTTCGCCTTCAGCCGGACATAGGCGTTGCGCTCGAATTTCTCGACCATATAGGGGCCGGTGCCGATGGGGGCGGCCTCGAAGCCCTCGGCGCCCACCTTCTCGTAATAGGCTTTCGGCAGCACATAGCCGGTCAGGAAATACATCCATTTGAAGATCGTCGGGTCGAACTGCTTCACATCGGCGGTGACGGTGTTGCCATCGACCCGGAAGTTGGTCAGCGAACTCCAGACGAAGTTGATCGGGTTGCCGGTATCGGGATTGGCGGCGCGTTCCAGCGACCAGGCGACATCCTCGGCCGAGAAGGGACTGCCGTCGTGCCAGGTCACGCCTTCGCGCACGGTGAGGTGGATCTTGCTGCGGTCCTCGTTCCAGCCCCATTCGGTGACAAGGCCCGGCGCCGGCTTCAGATCCGGCAGTTGCAGGATGAACTGGTCGAAGACCGACTGGTAGATCCCCTGGATCGTGGGGTTCACGGCGCTGGGGCCGACGGTCGGGTCCCAGCTGGGAAGGGTGACGTTATAGGCGATCACCAGCTCGTCGATCTCC
This sequence comes from Rhodobacter sp., assembly GCA_039808125.1. GTDB lineage: Bacteria > Pseudomonadota > Alphaproteobacteria > Rhodobacterales > Rhodobacteraceae > Pseudogemmobacter. The sequence goes on from JBDHSO010000005.1 coordinate 25,618, forward strand.
TGCGCGCGAAGCGGCAGGCCGGCCACGCCCAGTGCGGTGGCCGCGACGGAATATTTCAGCAGACTGCGGCGGTTGAGTTTCATTTCTGTCATCCCTGTTGTCGTTCCGGTTCTTTCCAAGTGTCGTGTCATCCGCCGGCCAGCCGCCGGGCCAGAAGATATCCCGCCCCTGCGCCGGTTCCCGCGCCGGGCCAGACCGCGGCGCCGGTCAGCCAGAGCCCGGCCAGCGGTGTCGTTCCATCGGCATGGCCGCGCGCGGGGCGGAACAGGAAATTCTGCGCAAGGTGGTGGCTGCCGCAGATCTGGTCGCCGCCGATCAGGTTCGGGTTGTCGGCCTCCAGATCCAGCGGCGAGACGATGCGCCGGCCAAGGATGCGGGCACCCAGGCCCGGTGCCTGGGCCTCGAGAATGGCAAGCGCGCGGTCGGCCATGGGTTCGGCCGCCCCGGTCCAATCGGTCGCGTCGATCCGGCCGGCGGCATCGCCGCGGATCTCGCCCGGCACCATGCGCACCTGGACCCAGAGGGTCTGCTTGCCCTCTGGTGCGCGGCTTGGGTCGACGGTGCAGGGCTGGCCCACCACAAGGATCGGCTCGTCTGGCAGAAGGCCCGCCTTCGCCTGCTGGTAGGTGCGCGCCATCTGGTCGAGCGAGGGCGCGATGTGAACATAGGCAAAGCCTTGCAGCGCCTTGCCCGCGCGCCAGTCGGGCAGGCCGTCCAGCGCCAGATGGATCATCATCGTGCCCGGCGCATGGGCAAACTCGGTCATCGCCCGGTCGAAGGCCGGCGTGATCGGCCCGGCTAGCGCCGGCAGCGCCCGTGGCGCCACCCCGGCAATCACCGCGCGCCGCGCCGTCAGCCGGCGCCCGTCGGCCAGTTCCACGCCGCTGGCCCGGGCGCCGTCGCGCAGGATGCGCGTCACCGGCAGGCCGCATTCCACCACGCTGCCCCGCGCCCGGATCGCCGCGACCAGCGCCCGGATCGCCGTATCGGCGCCGCCCTTGCCGATCACCATGCCGAAGGCCTGGCCGGCCATGCCCTCCAGATAGGGAAAGATAGCGCCGCCGGCGATGTCGGGGGCAAAATCCAGATGCATGCCCCAGGCCCCCAGCAGCGCACGCACCTGCGGATGTTCGAAAGTGGCCTCCAGCCATTGCCGCGGCGACGAGACGAGAAAGCGCGCCATGTCGGCGCTGCCGGCTAAGCCCTTGCTCCGCAATGTTTTAAACATGAAATATGCAAGCGCACGCATTTTCATCGGGCTGCCGAGAAGGCCGAACAGCGTTGGCGCCTCGGCCGGAAAGCGCCGGGTCAGCGCGGCCCAGGTCTCGGCATCCCGTGGCGAGGCGCGGGCGATGGCCGCTTCGGTCTCGCCGGGATGGGTGGAGACGCCAAGCCAGCTTCCATCGGGAAAGCACGAGGCGAAGGGCCGGTCCGCTGGTGCGAAGGCGCAGCCATGCCGGGCAAGTTCTTCGCCATATTGCTTGAAGAACGGGCTTCCGGCGAACAGCGACAGGTTCATCGCGGCCCAGTCGTGGCGAAAGCCGGGCAGCGTGTATTCGCCCGATTTCACCGCACCGCCGGGTTCGGCCGCGCGTTCGAAGACGCCGACACGCCAGCCCCGGGCCGACAGATGCAGGGCCGCCGCCAGCGTGTTGATGCCGGCGCCGATCAGAATCGCATCGAACCCGTCAGCCACAGTGAACCTCCCGTTCCCCCGCCTCAAGATATTTGCAAACGCATTTATTTCTGTCTAGCATGATTCCGCAGCGGATGGCGATCGCGCCGCGACCGCGAAGACCGATGTCCGGGGCGCCATCCATGCGGAACGGGCGCGCCGCAACCTGCAGGGAGAGAAGAATGACCGCGAAGACTGCGCTTGAGACCCTGGCCGGGCTTCTGGCCTCGGGGGGGATCGAGGTGGTGGATTGCTCGGGCACGCTGGGTCCCGACACGCCGCTGTTGAAGCTGCCGCCCGAACTTGCCGTCGACACGCCGAAGATCGAGATTCACGCCATCAGCGAATACGACAAGAACGGCCCGTTCTGGGCCTGGAACTGGCTGAAGCTGGGCGAACATTCCGGCACGCATTTCGACGCGCCGCATCACTGGATCACCGGCCGGGACTACAGCGACGGCTTCACCGACACGCTTGACCTTCAGCGCGTGGTGGCGCCGGTCAACGTGCTGGATTTCTCGAAAGAATGCGCCGCCGATCCGGATTTCCTGCTGACGATCGACCATGTGAAGGCCTGGGAGGCCGAACATGGCGAGATCGGGGCCGGCGAATGGGTCGTGCTGCGGTCCGACTGGGACCAGCGCGGCGATGACGAGGCCAAGTTCCTGAACGCCGATGCCACCGGGCCGCATACCCCTGGACCCACGGCAGAGGTCATCCAGTATCTGGTTGACAAGGGCATCGTCGGCTGGGGCAACCAGTGCATCGGCACCGATGCCGGGCAGGCCGGCGGCATGGACCCGCCCTTCCCCGCGCACAATCTGCTGCACAAGAACAACCGCTTCGGCCTTGCATCGCTGGCCAATCTCGACAAGCTGCCGCCGAGGGGCGCGATCCTGATCGCCGCGCCGCTGAAGATCGTGCGGGGAACCGGCTCGCCGGTGCGGGCGCTGGCTCTGGTCGCGCGGGGCTGACGGCGGATGCAGCCCGATCACGTCATCATCGGTTCGGGGATCAATGCGCTGGTCGCGGCGGCTCTTCTGGGGCTGAAGGGCCGCCGCGTCCTTGTGCTGGAGCGCAACGAGACCTGCGGCGGCTGCCTGCGGACCGAGGAGATCACCCTTCCGGGGTTCCATCATGACGTGATGGCCACGACCTTCGTGCTGTTCCTGACCGGGCCGGCCGGGGCGGCCCTTGGGCCGCACCTTGCCCGCCACGGGCTGGAATACGGCCACAGCCCGCATCCGACCGCGGTGCTGCGGCCGGATGGTTCGGCGGTGGTGCTGACGATGGACCGGGCGGCGAATGTCGCCGCCCTCGACGCGCTGGCGCCGGGCGACGGCGCCGCCCATGCCGCCGCCGTGGGCGGGATCGAGGCCGAGGCGCCCTTCCTCTTTGCGCTGCTGGGCGGCAGGCTGTGGAGCTGGCAGACCGCGAAACTGCTGTTCGGCCAGGCGCGGCGGCGCGGCCTGCGCGGGCTGGCGGCCTGGTTCGGCGATGCGCTGAAACCGGCGCGCGGCTGGCTGGAAAGCGACTTCCGCAGCCCCGGCGCGCAGGCGCTGTTCGCGCCCTGGGTGCTGCATTGCGGGCTGACCCCCGACAGCGCCTATTCCGCCAAGATGGCGAAGGTCGTGGCCTTCGCGCTGGAGGCGGCCGGCGCGCCCGTGGTGCGGGGTGGCGCCGCCCGCGCGGTTCAGGCCTTCCGCGCGCTGATCGAAGAGAACGGCGGTGTCATCCGCACCGGCGCCGATGTCGATCTGATCGAGGTGAAGGACGGCCATGTCACCGGCCTGCGCCTTGCCACGGGCGAGCGGATCGCCTGCCGTTCGCTCCTGGCCTCGGTGGCGCCGGGGCAGTTGCAGAACCGCCTCCTGCGCGAGACGGATCTGCCGGACGAGCGCGAGGCCGCGCGCCGGTTCCGCCATGGTCGCGGCGATTTCCAGCTTCATTACGCGCTGGACCGGGTGCCGGAATGGCTGGCCCCGGGGCTGGAGGATGTGGCGCTGATCCACCTGTCGGACGGGGTGGATGCGGTGTCGAAATCGGCGAACGAGGCAGAGCGGGGCATGCTGCCCGCGGTGCCCACGATCTGCGTCGGCCAGCCGCACCGGCTCGACCCCGGCCGCTGTCCGGAGGGCAAGGCCATTCTCTGGCTGCAGATCCCCGATGCGCCGCGGGTGGTGAAGGGTGATGCGGCCGGCACCATCGCGACAGACGGCGATGGTAAATGGACCGAGGCCACGCGCGAAGCCTTCGCCGACCGGATCGAGGCGATCCTGCGCCGGCATATCCGCGATTTCGACGCGATCCGGCTGGCGCGGCGGGCGGTTTCCCCCGCCGATCTCGAGGCGATGAACATCAACCTGGTCGGCGGCGATCCCTATGGCGGATCTTGCAGCATCGACCAGTTCTTCCTCTGGCGGCCCTTCCCGCAATCGGTGGGCCGCAGCGGGCCGGTGGGTGGCCTGATCCAGATCGGCGCCTCCACCCATCCCGGCCCCGGTCTCGGCGGCGGCTCGGGCTATCTCGCGGCGAAGGCGCTTGGCGCATGACCGACCAGAGCGATCCCCCCGCCCCGCCCGATGCCCTGCCCCGGCTGGGAGAAATGGGGCTGTCGAATTACGCGCCCTATCTGATGAACCGGATCATGGGGCGCTACAACGCCTCGCTGCGCGAGGAGATGGCGCAACTTGGCCTGACCACGCCGAAGATGCGCGCGCTGGCTGTCCTGTCGGTGATCGAAGGGCCGTTGATCCGCGACATCGCGGTCTATGCCGTGGTCGAGCAATCCACCCTGTCGCGTGCGCTGGAACAGCTTGCCGCCGACGGGATGATCCGCCGCGAGACCGATGCCGGCGACAACCGCGCGACCCGCGTCTACCTGACCGAGACCGGCCGGACGACCTTTGAAACGCTCTGGCCCCGCATGGCCGAGGCGCAAAGCCGCATGTTCCGCGGCATTTCCGACGACGAGCGGCGGGCCTTTGTCGGCACGCTGCAGAAGATGCTGACCAACATCCGCAAACACGAGTTCTGAGCCATGGCCGAACGATCCTTCAAGGCAGAAGTCGAACATCTTCGCCTGGGCGAGGGCGAGACCTTCACCGGCGAGGGCATCCTGGCCCTGACCAAGGCATTGCTGGAAAACGGCGTCGGCTATGTCGGCGGCTATCAGGGGGCACCGATCAGCCATCTGATGGATGTGCTGGCCGATGCGCAGGATCTGCTGGCCGAACTGGGGGTCCGGTTCGAGGCCAACGCCAACGAGGCGGCGGCGGCGGCGATGCTGGCGGCCTCGGTCCATTATCCGATCCGCGGTGCCGTGACCTTCAAGGGTTCGGTCGGGGTGAACGTGGCCTCTGACGCGCTGGCGAACCTTGCCTCTTCGGGGGTGAACGGCGGCGCGCTGATCATCGTGGGCGAGGATTATGGCGAAGGCTCCTCGATCATGCAGGAGCGGACGCATCCCTTCGCGATGAAATCGCAGTTCTGGCTGCTCGATCCGCGGCCGAACCTGCCCTCGATCGTCAAGGCGGTAGGTGACGGCTTCGAGCTGAGCGAGGCGTCCAACACGCCGGTGATGCTGATGGTGCGGATCCGGTCCTGCCATGTGACGGGCAGCTTCCCCACCCGTGACAACCGCCCCCCACCCCTGACCGTGCGCGCGGCGCTGTCGAACCCGCAGTCAGATTTCGCCCGTGTGGTCCTGCCGCCGATGAGCTTTGCCCATGAACAGGACAAGATCCACAACCGCTGGCCCGCGGCAGAGGCCTTCATCACCGAACGCGGCCTGAACGAGGTCTTCGGCCCCAAGGAGGCACCCGTCGGGCTGGTGCTGCAAGGCGGGATGTACAATGGCGTGATACGCGCCTTGCAGCGTCTGGGCCTGGCGGATCTTTACGGCGAAAGCCAGGTGCCGCTTTACGTGCTGAACGTGACCTATCCGCTGGTCGCGCCCGAATTCCTGGCCTTCTGCGAAGGCAAGGAGCAGGTGCTGGTGATCGAGGAAAGCCAGCCCGAATTCATCGAACAGACGCTGTCGACCTATCTCTACCGCGCACGATCCCAGGTGCGGCTGCGCGGCAAGGACATCTTCCCCATGGCCGGAGAATATACGGGCCAGGTGTTTCTCGACGGCATCGGCACCTTCCTGCGCGAGGCGGCGCCGGCGCTTCTGCCGGCGGCGGTGCGCGCACCGAACGAGGACCGCCCCGCCCCGCCCGACCTCGGCCGCGTGGTGCCGATCCGGCCGCCGGGGTTCTGCACCGGCTGCCCGGAACGGCCGATCTTCGCCGCGATGAAGCTCGTGCAGCGCGAGACGGGCAAGCTGCAGATCAGCGCCGATATCGGCTGCCATCTCTTCGCGGCACTTCCGCCCTTCGAGATCGGCGGCGCGACCATGGGCTACGGGCTTGGCCCCGCCGCCAATGCGGCCTTTGACGGCGGTGGCGAAAGGCGGCCGGTCGCCATCATCGGCGACGGCGGTTTCTGGCACAACGGCCTGTCCTCGGGCTTTACCAACATGGCGTTCAACCGATCCGACGGCGTGGCGGTGATTGTCGACAATTACTATTCGGCGGCCACCGGCGGGCAGGACGTGATGTCCTCGCGCGCGGCCAATCCGACGAAATCCACAGGCCATCCCATCGCGAGGGCGCTGAAGGGCATCGGCATCGACTGGGTTCGCCAGGTCAACCGGACCTATGACGTGGGGCGCATGCGCGATGTGCTGCGCGAGGCGCTGACCACCAGGGAGCCCGGGCCGAAGGTCATCGTCGCCTCGTCGGAATGCATGCTGAACCGGCAGCGCCGCGAAAAGCCGCTGGCACAGCAGGCGATCCGCGACGGCCGGCGGATCGAGATCCCGCGCTTTGGCGTCGACGAGGCGGTGTGCACCGGCGACCACGCCTGCATGCGCCTGTCGGGCTGCCCGTCCTTGGGGCTGAAGCGGCTGGACGATCCGCTGCGCGACGATCCGGTGGCGGTGATCGACCAGACCTGCGTCGGCTGCGGCAACTGCGGCGAGGTGGCCGATGCCGCCATCCTGTGCCCCAGCTTCTACCGCGCCGATGTCGTCCACAACCCGACGCCGCGCGAAACCCGCCGGGCGGCCTTCCGCGCCCGGGTGATCGGCTGGCTGCAATCCCGTCGCGCGGCGCGACGGCTGAACTTCGGGGCACCGTCATGACGCTGCATGAATCCCTGCCCGCAGGACCGGCGGATCCGCGCCTTCAGGGCATCATCAAGATTGCGGTTCTGGCCGTGGGCGGCCAGGGCGGCGGCGTCCTGACCGGCTGGATCGAGGATCTGGCCCGCAGCAACGGCTATGTCGCGCAGGCCACCAGCGTGGCCGGCGTGGCGCAGCGCACCGGCGCCACGGTCTATTACATCGAGATGGCCCCCGGCGACGGCGGCGCGCCGGTCTTCGCGCTGGCGCCGGCGGCCGGCGATGTCGACATCATGATTGCGGCCGAGATGATGGAGGCCGGCCGCGCCATCCTGCGCGGCTTCGTCACGCCCGACCGCACGATCCTGATCGCCTCGACGCATCGGGCGCTGGCGGTGTCGGAAAAGATCGCACCGGGCGATGGCATCGCCTCGTCCGAAGAGGTGATGGCGGCGGCAAACCTGGTGGCACGACAGTTCGTCGCAGCGGATTTCGAGCGGCTGGCGGTGGCGAATGGCTCGGTCATTTCGGCCTCGCTGTTTGGTGCACTGGCGGGATCGGGTGCGCTGCCCTTTCCGCGCGATGCATTCGAGGCGGCGATCCGTGCCGGGGGCAAGGGCGTGGACGGGTCGCTGCGCGCCTTTGCGGCCGCCTTCGAGGCCGCCGCCCTGCCAGTAGAGGCCGCCGCTGCCGCCCCGCCGGCCGCTGCGCCGAAGCCGGCCGTCGTCGCCGGTCCGGCCGGCCTTGTCACCGCCTGGGCCGGGCTACAGGCAGAGGCGGCGGCGCTGCCCGCGCCGGTTGCGGAACTGGCGCTGCCCGGGCTGCAAAAGGTGGTGGATTTCCAGGATGCGGAGTATGGGCGCGAATATCTCGACCGGCTGCGTGCGGTGGTGGCGATGGACGACCCCGCCCGGGGTCATGCCCTGTCGCGCGAGGCGGCGAAATACATCGCCAATGCCATGGCCTATGACGATGTGATCCGCGTCGCCGATCTGAAGACCCGCGCCGCGCGGTTCGACCGTATCCGCGGCGAGATGGCGGTCGCGGACGGCCGGCTGCTGCAACTGACCGAGTTCATGCATCCCCGGGCGGAAGAGATCGTGGGAATGCTGCCCGCGGGCCTTGGTCGCCGGATGCAGGCCAGTCCGCGCTGGATGGCGCGGATCGGCCGCTGGTTCGGCCATGGCCGGCGGTTGCGCAGCGATGCCCTGCCGGGGTTTCTGGCGCTGCATGCCCTCGGCGGGCTGAGGTTCTGGCGCCGCCGCACCCTGCGCCATGCCGAGGAACAGGCCCATCTCGACGCCTGGCTTGCCCGGGTGCGGTCCTGCCGGGTCAGGGATTATGCGCTGGCGGTGGAGATCCTGCGCTGCCGCCGGCTGATCAAGGGCTATTCCGACACCCACGCCCGCGGCCAGTCGAAATTCGACCGCGTGATGCAGGCGGTCGCCCTGGTCGAGGGCCGGCCCGATGCCGCCGACTGGGCGCGTCGCCTGCGCGAGGCCGCCCTTGCCGATGAGGAGGGCAAGGCGCTCGACGGGGCGGTCCTGACGATCCGCAGCTTTGCAGCGGCGCCCGATGCACCGACCAAAAGCTAGCGCGGTTCGGCCGCCAGGCGCTCGGCCACCAATTCGTTGACGATCAGTGTCGTCGGCCGCAGCAGTTTCAACGCGGCGCGGATGACGGTCAGCTTGTGCCAGCCGCCCGAGGCCAGCACGATCTGCCGCGTGCCGCGTAATGACAGCGGATCGAGCGCCATCACCCGCTCGTTCACCGGATGGTCGATGACATTGCCCTCGGCGTCGATGAAATGGCACAGGATGTCGCCCACCGCCCCCGCGGCCTCAAGCGAGGCGATCTCCTCGCGCGTCAGCAGGCCATATTCCGAGAAGACCGAATGCGGCGTCAGATCGCCCACGGAAACCACCGCCATGTCGATCGACTGGGCGCGGGTGAACACCTCGGCAATGCCGGGATGGGCCATCAGCGCATCGCGCGTGCGCTTGTCGGGGGCATAGACCGGCGAGGCCAGCATGTAGCATTCGGCGGAAAGCCGGTCGGCGACGCGCCAGGCGAACTCCGAAGGGTTGATGGCGCTGACCCGCGTCAACCCGCCCAGCATGGCCAGAACCTTCACCCCGTCGGCCGCGCGGGGCACCAGCGCCGGCACGCCCGAGGTCAGCGTCTTGCCCCAGCCAAGGCCGATGGTCATGTTCGCCGTCACGGCCTGCGACATGAAGGCGCCGACCTCGGCGCCGATGATGGCCCGCAGTTGCGCCGGATCCTGCGGTTCGGGGACCACGATGGCGCGGGTCAGGCTCCAGCGCGCCTCAAGGAGCCTTTCCAGTTCGACACAGCGCGACAGGCGCGTGGTCACGCGGATCTGGACGGTGCCGTCCTGCCGGGCCGCCGCCAGGATGCGCAACACGCGCGAGCGGTTCATGCCTACCAGGCTGGCCACCTCGTCCTGGGTCATGCCCTCGACATAGTAAAGCCAGGCGATGCGGGTCTTCACGTCGTCATTCACGTCAACCGCCGTCACAATCATCCCCCATTCGCACAGATGCCCGGGCCAACGCCCGGACATTTGTTGCACAATGGATGGTTATGTCAAAAGCTACAAGAGCGGGCGGCGAACGCGGTCCTCAGGCCGCACGAACCGAACAGTCGCGCATGAAGGCCAGCGTGTCCTTCAGCGAAACCACGCCGGCCTGGCTGCCCAGGCCGGTCGCGTTCAGCGCCGAGGAGGCCTGCGCCAGCCGCACCGCATCCTGCGGTGACATGCCGTTCAAGAGACCCGCGGCGAAACCGGCGTTGAACACGTCGCCGCAGCCGCAGGTGCAGCGCACGTCGATGGCGAAGGCCGGGATGCGAAAGCTCAACCCGCGGCGGTCGCGGTAATAGGCGCCGTCGCCGCCCAGTGTGAAGACGCAGGCGCCCGCGCCGCGGTCCATGAAGAAGCCGGCCATGGCGTCGAGGTCATGCAGCCCGGTCAGGGCATGAGCTTCCTCGACGGAGGGGATGAAGTAGTCGGTCCAGGGCAGCACCGCATCGACATCGGGCAGATCGGCGGGTGAGCCTGCAAAGATATCGACAGTGGTGACGCAGCCCCGCGCCTTGGCCCGGGCCATCAGCGCGGCATTGCGCGGGCCGTCCATCGCATCCATCAGCCCGACACCGCCGAGATGGAAGATACGGGCATCGGTGACGCGATCGAAATCGGCCTCGTCCACCACAAAATGCCCGGTCGCGCCCTTCAGATGCAGTGCAGGACGCGATCCGTCGCGTCGTGTCAGAACGATCGAGGAAGAGGTGGGCACACCCGCCAGCCGTTGCAGGCCGGAGGTGTCGATCCCGAAGCTTTCCAGCCGCGACACCGCCCAGTCCCCCATCATGTCCTGGCCATAGCCGCCGACGGCAAGGGTCTTCAATCCCAGCTTGGCCGCCACGATGGCCGCCGTGCCGGCTGCGCCCGAAACGGCCAGCGTCAGATCCTCGATGAATGCCGTGCCGCCGCCGGGCGGAATTTCTGACACCGGCCAGCCGAGGCAGTCAAAGGTATAGAACCCGACTGATACGTAATCGTAGCGCATGACATCCTCCCCGTCGTCTGGCGTCATTAGATGAACGTTTGTTATAATGTCAATAACTATGTTCGATCTGTCGTTGGGATCCTGAACCGCTGTTACAGGCCGGATACCGGATTTCATGAAGTACCTGCCAGATTAGGCGGGATCAAGACTATCGACGCGCGGTTGCCGACGGGATACTGAGATTTTGCATTGCGCAAAGATATTATATGTGTAACTAATGTTCATACAGTAAGGGAGGCTCCGTTGAAGGCCGCAATTCTCCATGCTCCGAATCAGATGCAGCTTGCCACCGCCGCCGATCCCGTCCTGCACCCGGGCGATCTGGTGTTGCGGGTGAAGGCTGCCACCATCTGCGGTACCGATATCCGCGTGCTGCGCGGGCGCAAGACGGCCGGCATCCGCTATCCCTCGATCATCGGGCACGAATTCTCGGGCGAGGTCGTGGCAACCGCAGGCCCCTCGCCGTTCCTGGCCGGCCAGCGCGTCGGCGTCTGTCCGGCCATTCCCTGCGGCCATTGCCCGCAATGCCTTCGCGGGCGCGAGAATCTCTGCCCCGACCTTCAGGCCATCGGCTATGAAATCGACGGTGCATTCGCCGAATATATCCGTATTCCCGCCCGCGCGGTGGAACTGGGAAACGTGCATCTGCTGCCCGAAACTGTCAGCCATGAAGCGGCCGCACTGGTCGAGCCGCTGGCCTGTGTGCTGAACGGCCAGAACAAGGTGGCGTTGCGTCAGGGCGACAGCGTGGCCATCCTGGGCGCCGGGCCGATCGGCACGCTGCATGTCAGGCTGGCCCGGCTGCGCGGTGCGGCGCGGGTGATCGTGTCCGAACCCAATGCCGCCCGGCGCGCCGCGGCGATGGAGGCCGGCGCCGATGTGGTGATCGACCCCCAGGCCGGCGATCTGCGCGCCGCCATGCGGGCGGAAACGCGGCAACAGGGGGCCGATGTCGTGATCTGCGCCATAGGCATTCCGGCCCTGGCGGCGCAGGCGGTGGGCCTTGCTGCCAAGGGCGGGCGGGTCAGCCTGTTTGCCGGCTTTTCCAAGGGCGAGACCGGCATGCTGGACGTGAACGCGATCCATTACGAGGAACTGCGGCTGACCGGCGCCTTCGGCCTGTCGCGCAGCGATTACGCCGATGCGCTGGCCATGGTTGCGGATGGTCGGATCGACCTCGCCGGGATGGTCACGCACCGCTATGGTCTGGACGAGATGGAGGCCGCCTTTGCCATGGCGGAAGGCGGGGGGGCCATGAAGGTGGCAATTGCCGATGGCTGAGATCGAGGACGTCGACGTCATCATCCTGGGCGGCGGCATCAACGGCTGCGGCACGTTCCGCGACCTTGCGTTGCAGGGCCTGAGCGTGCTGCTGCTGGAGCGCGGCGATATCTGCGAGGGCGCCTCGGCCGCGTCGTCACGGCTGATGCACGGCGGGTTGAAATATCTTGAAACCGGCGAGTTCCGTCTGGTTCGCGAATCGCTGACAGAGCGCAACATGCTGCTTTCCACCGCGCCGCATTATGTGCAGCCGCTGGAATGCGTCGTTCCGGTCCGCTCGACTTGGGGCGGGCTTGTCGGTTCTGCGGCGCGGTTCTTCGGGCTGAAGGCCCGACTCGACGACCGGGGCTATCTGATCACCGCGCTGGGTCTTGCGCTTTATGATTTCTACGGCCGCACCCTGCGCTCGATGCCGGCGCACCGGATGATGCGGCGGGGGCGCCTGTGCCGGGTGATGCCGGATCTTGCGCCCGGCATCACCGGCGCCGGGCTTTATTACGAAGGCCATATCACCCATGCCGAACGGCTGGGTCTGGAACTGGTGCTGGATGCCGAGGCCGCAAACCCCCGCGTCCGGGCCGAAACCCATGTCGACCTTCTGGGCGCGACGGCGGGCGTCCTGTCATGGCGGCAGGCCGGCGGCACGGTGCGGCGGGCGCGGCCGCGGGTCGTGGTGAATGCCGGCGGGGCGTGGATCGACGCGATAAACGGCAGGCTCGGCCTCGACAGCCGGCTGATGGGCGGCAGCCGCGGCTCGCACCTTGTCGTCGACAGCCCGGAGCTTCTGGCGGCTCTGCACGGTCGGATGGTCTATTTTGGCACGCCCGACGGGCGGGTTAACCTGCTCTATCCCTTTGCCGGCAGGGTGCTGGTCGGCGCGACCGACATTGCCCAGGGCGACCCCGACACAGCCCGCTGCACCGAGGCGGAGGAAGCCTATCTCATTTCGGCCGTGGCCGAGGTCTTCCCGCACATTCCTGTCCGGCGCGAGCAGATCGTCCAGCGGATCTGTGGCGTGCGCCCCTTGCCGCGCGCGGGCGGCGAGATCGGATCCGTCACGCGGGACCATTCGATCGTCACGCTGGCCCTGCCGGACGGGGCCGTGCCGGTGCATTGCCTGATCGGCGGCAAATGGACGACCTTCCGGGCCTTCGCGGAACTGGCCACGGACCGCGTTTTGCGGGATCTGGGCGCCTCGCGCCAGGCTTCAACGGCGGGTCTTGCCATCGGCGGCGGGCGGGACTTTCCACGCGATGCCGCTGCCCGTCGCGCGCTGACCGAAGCGCTGGCCCGCCGCGGCGGGGTGACGGCGGGTCGCGCAGACATGTTGCTGTCGCGCTATGGCACGCGGGCGGCCGGCTATCTCGACCGGCTGGCCGGGCGGGGCGAGACGCCGCTGGTCAGCCTGCCCGACTTTGCCCGTGAGGAGATCGCGCATATCGTGGAAACCGAGCGGGTGGGCGGCCTTGAAGACCTGTTGCGCCGGCGCACGCTGATCGCCCTGACCGGGCGGGACACGCCCGCAGTGCGGGCCGAGATCGCGGAAATTGCGGCGATCCCGGTCCAGCCGCAGAAGCGGCAGACGGCATGAGCGCCCCGGATCGCCTGGCCGAGACGGCCCCCGAAGCCGAGGTGAGGCGTCGCCGTTCCGCCCGGCTGCGGCTGCGCGTGGCCTGGATGTATTATGCCGAGGACATGACCCAGGGCGCCATCGCCGAAAAGCTGGGCATCGGCCGCGTGACCGTCACCCGGCTTCTGGCCGATGCCCGGGCGCTGCACGAAGTGTCGATCCGGCTTTCGCGCGAGATCTCCGATCTGCCGCGGCTGGAGGTCGGGCTGGAACGCCGCTTCGGCCTGCGCGAGGCCATCGTGGCGCCGGTCTCTGCCGCCGATGCCGACCCGACCGTCGCCATCGGGGCCGCGACGGGCGCCTTCCTGTCGGGTTTCATGCAGGCCGATACCCGCATCGGCGTGGGCTGGGGCCGCACGTTGCATTCCTCGCTGGATTTCGTCGATGGCGGCCAGGCCGATACGGTCGTTTCGTTGCTGGGCGGGGTTTCGGCGGTGGAACATTACAATCCGGCCGAGTTCGCCTGGGCGTTTTCGCGGCTCTGCAAGGCGCGCTGCTATCTGATCGCCGCACCGGCCATCGTCGACGATGCCGATACCAAGCGCCGGCTGGTCGACCGCTGCGGCATCGGGGAATCGCTTGCGATGGCGGACTCGCTCGATGCCGTGCTGCTGTCGGTCGGCGGGGTGGCGGGGGAAGCGGCGGCGGGCCGCCGCGATCCGATCGCGGCCACGACCCGGGACGAACTGGCCCGTGCCGGCGCGGTCGGCAATGTGCTGTACAATTTCTTCGACGACGAAGGCCAGCTGGTCCGCCATCCGCTGAACGAGCGGATCATGAGCGCGCCCATCCCCACGCTTTGCCGCGCGCCGGAGCGGATTCTGGCCTCGGGCGGGGCTGGAAAGGTCATGGCCCTGCGCGGAGCCGTGGCCCTGATCCGCCCAAGCGTTCTTATCACCGATGAACTGACCGCCGAGGCGCTTCTGTCGCGCTGACCGGCCGAACGGGCGGGAAAACCCCGGTCCGGTCCGGTGCCACAGGGCACGGGACCGGGGTGTGTTGTTTCGGCGGAAGTCTTCACATTGCGTATGAACATTTTTAGTTTGTGTTTGACAAAAGATCATATTTGCCGCTAGATCACCGCATGCCGGCCGGCAAGGCGTCATCCGAATCTCCCGCCGCAGCCGGCCCCGGACCACAGGAGGATCTGCATGCCCATCAACGTCGCCCCCACCGGCCTTGCCCGCGATCTGCGCCAACGCGCCGCGACCGGCCGTCCCGTCCGCATCGGCCTTATCGGTTCGGGCGAGATGGGCACCGATATCGTCGCCCGCGTCGCCCATATGGAGGGGATCGAGATCGGCGCGATTTCGGAACTGAACCCGGCGGCCGCGACGAAGGCGGTGGACATCGCCTTCCGCGAACCCGGCCATGCCCGCGAGGCCGCCGGCACCGATGCGCTGAACGCCACGATCGAGGCCGGCAAGGTCGCCATCACCTCGGATGTCGGGGCGATCCTGAACTCGGGCCTGATCGACGTGGTGGTCGATGCGACGGGCGTTCCCGCCGTCGGCGCCGAGATCGGCCTGAGCGCCATGGAACATGGCAAGCATCTGGTCATGATGAATGTCGAGGCCGATGTCACCATCGGCGCCTATCTGAAGGCCGAGGCCGACCGCCTGGGCGTCACCTATTCCCTGGGCGCCGGCGACGAACCCTCTTCCTGCATGGAACTGATCGAGTTCGTCTCGGCCATGGGCCACCGCATCGTGGCGGCCGGCAAGGGCAAGAACAACCCGCTGAACGTCGATGCGACCCCCCCCGCCTATGAGGAAGAGGCGGCGCAGCGGCACATGAATGTGCGCATGCTGGTGGAATTCGTCGACGGGTCGAAGACAATGGTGGAAATGGCGGCCATCGCCAATGCCACCGGCCTTGTGCCGGATGTGGCCGGGATGCATGGCCCCGCCGCCACGCTGGAGCAGTTGAACAAGGTACTGGTCCCCAGGGCCGACGGCGGCGTGCTGAACCGGGTGGGCGTGGTCGACTATTCCATCGGCAAGGGCGTGGCGCCGGGCGTCTTCGTCGTGGCCGAGATGGACCACCCCCGGATTTGGGAGCGGATGGAAGATCTGAAGATGGGCCAGGGACCCTATTTCACCTTCCACCGCCCCTATCACCTGACCAGCCTCGAAGTGCCGCTGACCTGCGCGCGGGTCGTGCTTTACGGCAAGGCCGACATGGTGCCGCTGGCAAAGCCCGTCGCCGAGGTCTGCGCGCTCGCCAAGCGCGACATGAAGCCGGGCGACCGGCTCGACCAGATCGGAGAGTTCTGCTACCGCGCCTGGATCATGGAAGTGGCAGAGGCGCGCTCGGCCCGGGCCATCCCCTGCGGCCTTCTGGCCGGCGGCACCGTCACGGCGCCGATCCGCAAGGGCGAACTGATCACCTACGGCAACGCCAGGCCGGCCGACGGCTCGCGGATCGCGGCGCTGCGGGCGCGGCAGGATGAACTGGTCAACGCGCTGGCGGAGGCATGACCATGGCCGATCTCCAGAAGAACATCCCCTTCGCCTTCCGGCACTTCACGCCCGAGGCACTGCGCGACGCCTTGCGCAAGATGCACCTCATCCGGCTGTTCGAGGAAGGCGCCGAAGAAAGCTACATGCGCGGGCTGATCCACGGCACCATGCACCTGTCCATCGGCCAGGAGGCCAGCGCTGTCGCCAGCTGCATGGAACTGACGGATGCCGACAAGATTACCTCGACCCATCGCGGCCACGGCCATTGCATCGCCAAGGGCGCTGATGTCGGCCGCATGTTCGCGGAATTCTTTGGCAAGGAGACCGGCTATTGCCACGGCCGCGGCGGCTCGATGCATATTGCCGACGTGAAGACCGGCAACCTCGGCGCCAACGGCATCGTCGGCGGCGGCCTGCCCATCGCGGTGGGTGCGGCCCTGACGGCCAGGCGCCTTGGCCGCGACGATGTGACGGTCTGCTTCTTCGGCGACGGCGCCAACAACGAAGGCGCCTTCCACGAGGCGCTGAACATGGCGGCGATCTGGAAGCTGCCGGTGATCTTCGTCTGCGAGAACAACCGCTACGGCATGTCGACGCCAGCCGCCTATGCCACGGCGGTGAAGAACATCGCCGACCGGGCCGTGGCCTATGCGATGCCCGGCGTTACCGTCGATGGCAACGACTTCTCGGCCGTGGCCGAGGCGATGCACACCGCCGTGGCCCGCGCCCGCGCCGGCGAGGGGCCAAGCCTGATCGAAAGCTTGACCTACCGCTGGCGGGGCCATTCCAAATCGGACCGCAACCGCTATCGCAGCAAGGACGAGATCGAGGACTGGATGTCCCGCGACCCGATCCTGCGCTTTCGCGCCGATCTGATTTCCCATGGCGTGCTGGATGCGGCCGGCGCCGAGGCAGTCGAGGCCGAGGCGAAGGCCGCCGTCGCGGCCGGAATCGACTTCGCGAGGGAAAGCCCCTCGCCCGCCATCACCGATGTTACGAAATTCGTCCACGCGGAGGCCGCGGCATGAACGCGCAAACCCTTTTCCCCGAGGCGCAGCTGCGTGAGATGAGCTTTGCCGAGGCCATCCGCGATGCCATGGCCATCGCACTCGAACGCGACCAGACGGTCGTCCTGATGGGCGAGGACATCGGCGTCTACGGCGGCGCCTTTCAGGTGACGGGCGATCTGATCGAACGTTTTGGCGCCGAACGGGTGATCGACACGCCGATCTCCGAACTGGGCGGCGCCGGCGTTGCGGTGGGCGCGGCACTGACCGGCCTCAAGCCGATCTTCGAATTCCAGTTCTCGGATTTCGCGGCGCTGGCCATGGAGCAGATCGTCAACCAGGCGGCCAAGCTGCGCTACATGCTGGGCGGAGAGGCGGCGGTGCCGGTGGTGTTCCGCATGCCCTCGGGGTCGGGCACCGGCGCGGCGGCACAGCATTCGCAATCCTTCGAGGCCTGGTTCGGCCATGTCCCCGGGCTGAAGGTGGTACAACCTTCGACCCCCGCCGATGCCAAGGGCCTGCTGCTGGCCGCGCTGGAGGATCCCGATCCCGTCATCGTCTTCGAGCACAAGCTGCTTTACAAGATGAAGGGGCCCGTGCCCGTCGGCTATTATACCACGCCGATCGGCAAGGCCGCCGTCGTGCGCGAGGGCAGCGCCGTGACCATCGTCGCCTCCGCCATCATGGTGCATCGCGCGCTTGAGGCTGCGGCGGAACTGGCGAAGGAAGGGATCGAGGCCGAGGTGATCGACCTGCGCTCCGTCCGCCCCATCGACCGCGCGACGATCATCGCCTCGGTGCGCAAGACGGGCAAGCTGGTCTGCGTCTACGAAGGGGTACGCACTCTGGGCGTCGGCGCGGAAATCAGCGCCCTCATTGCCGAAAGCGAGGCGTTCGACTACCTCGACGCCCCGATCCAGCGCCTGGGCGGGGCCGAGGCGCCGATTCCCTACAACCCCGATCTGGAACGCGCCGCCGTGCCGCAGACCCCCGACATCCTGTCGGTCGTGCGCCGGCTGGTGCGGGGCGAGGTCTGAGATGCCGGTCGAGGTCATCATGCCGAAGGTCGACATGGACATGGCCGCCGGGAAGCTGGCGGTCTGGCATGCCGCTGAAGGCGAGGTCGTGAAGAAGGGCACGGCGCTGTTCGACATCGAGACCGATAAGGCCGCGATGGAGGTGGAGGCGCCCGCAACCGGGCGGCTGCACCATATCCTTGTCGCGCCCGGCGTGACGGTGCCGGTCGGGTCGCCGATCGCCTTCATCTATGCAGAGGGCGAGGCGGTCGGTCCCGCCCCGGCAAATGCGGCAGGGAAAGCCGGCGCCGCGGCGCCAGCGGCCTCTGCGCCCCCCGCCTCTGCGCCCTCTGTGGCCGGGGTGTCGGGTGCCGCCCCCGCCCCGCAACTGGTCGAAGTTGAGACAGAGGGGCTGCGCGCGACACCCGCTGCCCGCCGCCTTGCCCGCGAGGCCGCGCTGGCGCTTGACGCCCTCTCCGGCACCGGGCCGAAAGGCCGCATCCAGCGCGGTGATGTCGAGGCGGAGATCGCCCGTCGCCGGCAGCAGCCGCCGCCCGTGCCCGGCCTGGCCGCTGCGGCGGTCGGGGCCCGGCCGCTGTCCCGGGCCGAAGCCGCCGCCCCTGTCGACTGGGCGCCTCAGCCCGGCGATCTGCATGTCACCACCCGCAAGGGCACCGGCACGCCGCTGCTGCTGATCCATGGTTTCACCGCCGATTCCTTCGGCTGGCGCCCGCTGGAGGACGCGCTGCCGCGTGACCTGCCGCTGATCCGCGTCGACCTGCCGTCGCATGGCCGGTCGCCCCTGCGGCAGATCGGCGGCTTTGCCGATCTGGCCCGCGCGCTGGTGCAGGCGTTCGACCGGCTGGGTGACGGGCCGGTCCACCTTCTGGGCCATTCGCTGGGCGGGGCGCTGGCGCTGGCGCTGGCCGATATCCGGCCGCGCCGGATCCGCAGCCTGTCATTGATCGCGCCGGCCGGTCTTGGCCCCGAGATCGACGGCGCGGCGCTGAATGGCATCGCCCGCGCCTCCTGCGTCGAAAGCCTGGCGCCCTGGCTGAAGCGCCTGACCGCGCGGCCGGCCGGACTCAGCGACGAATTCGCCCGCGCCGCCATGCTGGGGCGCGTCGATCCCGGATTGCGGGCGGCGCAGCAGGATCTGGCGCAGGTGCTGTTTCCCGACGGGGTGCAGGCCTTCGACCTGACCGCCGCGATGGAGCGGGTGGCAATGCCCACGCTGATGCTCTGGGGCCGTGATGACCACATCCTGCCCTGGCGGCAGGCGCTGGCGGCGCCGGGCGAGGTGGCGCTGCATCTGCTGAAGGGGGTCGGGCATGTGCCGCATCTGGAAGATCCAAAAACGGTGGCGGCGCTGATCGCCCGCCACCTGGCCGCCTGAGGAAAGGGCGCCCCGGCCCCATGGCCGGGGCGCCCGCCTTACAGATCCCTGTTGGCGGACCGGCACCGATGCTAGACTGACGATCAGGAGATCCGCCATGCCGAACCGCCCGCCGCTGCCGCCCCCTCCGCTCGATCCCGCGCCGCTGAAGGATATGGCGCGGCTTTTGCATTTTGCCGCCCGGCAGGGCGGGCGAAGCCTGCGTCGCGGTCTGCCGCCCGGCGCCCTGCCCGAGCCTGCGGTCCGGCTGGCCGATGCCGCCCTTGCCTCGGCCGAACGGCTGGGCGAGGAGGCGCGACGCGGCGCCTCGGCGCTTGGCCGGGCCGTCATGGGCGGGGGTGAGTCGCCGCCGCCGCTGTCGCATCCCGAAGAGGCCGCCGCCGCTGCCCGGTTCGCCGCAGCAGCGCATGACGGCCTGCGGATCGCGCTGGCCCGTCTGGGCGCCGAAAGCTGCCTTGTCAGCGAGGCCGCGGCGCAATCGGCCTGGCGCCAGGCGACGCAGGGCCGCGCAGGCCAGAGCGACAGCGCCATCGCGGCCGCCCTTTTCGAGGCGCTGCTGGCAGTGCAGGCCGTGCGCGAAACCGTCTGGGCCGAGGAGGGCGGGCCGCCGCCGGTCGGGGCGTCCCGGCTGGCGGTTTTTGCCACGTTGCTTGCCATGCTGGCCGAACCCGCCGGGTTTCGCGACCTGATTCCGGCCGCGACCGATATTGCGCTCGCGTTGCGGGACGAGCTTGCCGCCGCGCGGCCCGCGGCGTTGCAGGCGATGTTCGACGAGTTCCGCGCCCATGTCTGAACCGATCGAACTGCACCTGCCCGCCACGGCCGAGCCGTTGCGCGTCGCCATCCGCCGGCTGCGCTGGTTCCGCGAGGCCTTTGCCCGCCAGATCGCCGAATTGTCGGCCGACACCGGGCTGACCTTTACCGTCGATGACCGGGCGCTGGCCCGGATCTTCGTCGACTGGCTGCGCGAGGTCGAGGCCCAGAAACCCGCGAATGCCGGCGAGCGGCGGGCCTATTTCGATTTCGTCTCGGCGCTGATGCTGCGCAACCTGCTGCGCGAGATGCCGCTGAAGGCCGGCCCGCTGCCCGATAGTGCCGATACCGGCCGGGCAGAGTTCTTCTGGCCCGAGGGGTTTGCCTGCACGCTCTTCTGCCTGAACGTCCGGGCTGCGGTGATCGAGCAGGAGTTTGACGCCGAAAGCCAGCCCACGCCCGAGTTCTTCAGCCTGAGGCAATGGTGGTCGTTTCGCGAGAACGTGCGCGAGAATGCCGATGCCGCCATGGGCTTCTTCGATGTCTTCACCGGCAACAACCCGGAATGGCAGATGCCCGACAGCTTTCGCCGCCGGCTTGACCGGGCGCTGTCCGCGCCGCCGGCGCGGCCGACGCTTGGCCGCTGACGGCGCGGCGCCGTTGGGGAAACTCCGGGACAAGGACGAAACGAACGGCGGGCGGGATTTCTCCCGCCCGCCTCATTCTTGCGTGTCCGTCTCGGCCAGGCCGTGACCTTGCGGTCAAGCCGCCCCGGGCTTCTTGCCGAAGGCCACGGCCAGAATGATGATCCCGCCGGCAACCATCATCTGCTCGCTCACGTCGAGGCCCATGATGATCAGCCCGTTGTTGATCGTGCCGATCAGCAGCGAACCCGCGAAGGTGCCGAGGATGGTTCCCCTGCCGCCGAACAGGCTGGTGCCGCCCAGGATCACCGCTGCGATCGCCATCAGCTCCGCCCCCTCGCCGAAGTTGAAGCGCGCGGTCTGCATCATGCCGGCATAAAGCATTCCCGCCAGCGCCGCCGCCGCCCCGGAAAGCAGGAAGGCCGCGAATTTCACCCGGCGGGTCTTCACCCCGGAATATTCCGCCGCCAGCCGGTTGCCGCCGGTCGCCAGGATCTCGCGGCCGAAGCCGGTGTATTTCAGCACGATATGACCAAGAAGGGCGATCGCCACCGACCAGATGAGCAGCGAGGGGATGCCGAACAGCTTGCCCGAGCCGAACAGGCTGTTGAACGTCTGGTTCGAGATCGAGACCGGATTGGTATAGGTGATCCGCATGTCGAGCCCGCGGATGAACTGCATCATGCCCAGCGTTACCAGAAAGGACGGAATGCCGATCACGGTGACGAAGAACCCGTTCAGGCAGCCCACCACCAGCCCCGAGGCAATCGCCGCGGCGACGGCCAGCGGCCAGGGCAGCCCGGCCTGCATCACCAGCGCGCAGACCAGCGCCGCCAGCGCCGTGGTCGAGCCGACGGAAAGGTCAAGCTCTCCGGCCGAAATGACGAAGGTCATCGCCACCGCGATTACGGTGATCATCGCCGTGGTGCGGGCGATGTTGAACAGGTTGGTGACGGTCAGAAAGCCGCTGTCGCCGATCGTGAAGCCGAAGAAGGCCAGGACGATGACGAAGAAGATGTAGACCACATAGTTCTTCCACTGGATGTCAGGCAGCGACATGGTCGGACGGCTCGATGCGGTGGCCTTGGATTGCATGGTGAAGCTCCTCCTCTGAAGCCACGTTGCGACGGTTCATTTCCTGGGTGATGCGACCGCCGTGCAGAACCAGGATACGGTCGCTGATTGCCATCAGTTCCTCGAGTTCGGACGAGATCACCAGAACGGCCATGCCACGGTCGGCCATGGCGCGGACGGTCTCGACGATCTCCGACTTGGCCCCGATGTCCACGCCGATGGTGGGTTCATCGAGAATGAGCAGGCGCGGATCGCGCGCCAGCCATTTGCCCAGCACGATCTTCTGCTGGTTGCCGCCCGACAGAAGCCGGGCCAGCTTGTCGGGGCCATCGGTCTTGATCGACAGCGCCCGGATCGTGCGAGTCACCGTCTTCAGCGCCTCGCCGTCCTGCACCAGAAAGTGGCGGGTGAACTGCGCGAGGTTCGGCAAAAGCACGTTGTCGCGCACCGAATGGTCGAGGACGAGACCCATCTTGCGCCGGTCTTCGGGCACCAGCGCGATGCCGCGGGCAATGGCGTCGGCCTGTCCGCGCACCGGCTGGCCGTCGAACAGCACCTCGCCCGAGACCGGCATGCGCCGCCCGAAGATCGTTTCGGCGATCTCGGTCCGGCCAGAGCCCATCAGCCCGGCCAGGCCCACGATCTCGCCGGGGCGGATCTCGAAGCTGACGTCGGCGATCCGCTTGGCCAGCCGGAGATTGCGAACCTGCAGGACTGCCGGCGCCGCCGGGCGTTCGCCACGGTCGTGCCATTCGAAACTGGCGGTATTGCCCGCACCCAGCATCGCCTCGACGATATGGTCGACGGTCAGGCCGGCGCAGGGCTCGGTCATCACTGCCTCGCCGTCGCGCATCACCGTCACCCGGTCGCAGATCGTCAGGATCTCGGCCATGCGGTGCGAGATATAGACGATCGAGATGCCGCCGGCCTTCAGCTTTGCCACCAGGCCGAACAGCGCCTCGGTCTCGGCCTCCGACAGCGAGGAGGTCGGCTCGTCCATGACAAGAATGCGCGCATTCTTCGACAGGGCCTTGGCGATCTCGACGATCTGCATGTAGCCGACACTCAGCGCGCCGACGGGGGTTTCGGGGTCGATGTCGACGCCAAGCTGCCGCAACAGACCGCGAGAGCGGCGAACCATCTCGACATTGTTGATGAAGGGGGTTCCCGGCAGGCGCGGCTCGCGCTTCAGCCAGATATTCTGTGCCACCGTCAGCGTGGGAACCAGAGAAAACTCCTGAAAGATCATCGCGATTCCGGCGCGTTCGGCCGCTGCGGTATCCGGCAGCTCGACGGGGGCGCCCTCGATCGCGATCGTGCCGGCGTCCTTGGAATAGACCCCGGTCAGGATCTTCATCAGGGTCGACTTGCCGGCGCCGTTGCCGCCCATCAGCGCATGGACTTCGCCGCGACGCAGCGAAAAGGACACCCGCTTCAGGACCGGAATGCTGCCGAAGCTTTTCCGGATATCGGTCATCTGCAAAAGGTCGGGGGAAGACATGGCAGACCTCGCAAGAAAGGGAGGGTGCGGCGGGAGCTGCCGCACCCGTTCGCAGATGTCAGTTCGACAGCGCCTCGGTCATCTCGACCGGCAGGTCGATCCGGTAGATCGTCTTGTAGGCTTCGGGCAGGACATCGCGCGTCACCTTCAGCGGCGGCACGACGACATAGGACGGCGTTTCCTCGCCCAGCAGGGCCAGCGCGCCGACCGTGGCTTCGGCCACGCCCTGGTCATAGGGGCGCTGCGAGGAAATGCCGGCGATGAAGCCGTTCTGCGCCATGTTCAGCGCGACGATCTGGTCGAAGTTCTCGTTGACGATCTTGAAGTCGGCCGGGGTGCGGCCGGCCACCGTGGCGGCGGTGACGGCGCCCATGGCCGGGATCGACCAGCTTGCATACATGCCGTCCAGCGCGGGATAGCGCGCCAGCACGCCCTGCGCGACCTCCTGGCCCTTGTTCGGGTCGTTATGGCCGGCGGCGGCCACGACGTTCAGATCGGGATATTTCGCCATCACCCGGGCGATGAAGCCTTCGTAGCGCAGGTTGGTGACATAGAAGTCGTTGGCAAAATACATCGCCGCCACATCGCCCTTGCCGTCGAGCGCCTCGGCCAGTTCGTCGGCCAGATACATGCCAAGCGCGAGGTTGTCCGACGAGATGATCGCGGCATAGTCCTTGCCCGGCTCCATGCCGTCGACGGCCTGGTCGATGAAGACGACCTTGGTCCCGGCCTCGGAGATCGCGCGATAGGCAGAGGCGGTGGTCTGGCCGTTCAGCGGAATCGAGACCAGAAGGTCGGGCTTCAGCACCGAAATGGCGTCAAGGTCGGCAATCTGCTTGGCATCGTCCCAGTTGGCGTTGGTTTCCGCGACAACCTTGATTCCCAGCCTGTCGAAGGTTTCCTTCAACCCGATCAGCTGCTGGCTTGCCCAGTCGTCGCCCAGCCAGCCGAGCGAGATTGCCGCGGTGAAATTGCCGGCCTTCACCTTTTCGATCTGCTCGTCGGTCAGTTTCAGTTCGGAGGCGGGGAAGCCCGGCTCGCCGCGCTGGCCGTCCGAGACGACAACGCCTTCAAGGCTGTCGAGCTTGGCCAGTTCCATCGTCTTTTCTGACGGCTCCTTGTACCAGAGCGGATGCTTGATGTCGGCGGCGATCTCGGCCAGCGCCAGGCCGGGCACAAAGGCCACGGACAATGCGGCAAGGGCGAGCGTTTTCAGGTTCAGCGGCTTCATGGGGGTTCCTCCTTGTGGATGGGTGCAGCAATCCGTCCCCCCAAGGGAGGATTGCCAGGTTCGGGGTCAGGTTTGATCGGATCAGCGTGCGGCGTTGGCGGCGGACTTGCGGTCAAGCATGAATTCGCGCAGCGTGCGGGCCAGGCGTTCGGGCGCTTCCAGCGCCAGGCTGTGGCCGCATTCCTGGAACACCTCGGCGCGCTCGACGCCTTCGGCGACGTTCTCCATCTGGCCCTGCACCAGTTCGCCGAAGAACTCCGGCGCGCCTATGGTCAGGATCGGCAGGGTCAGGCGGGTCTTCTTCAGCTCGGCATTGATGCCGGCGTTCTTCAGCCCGGCGCGGTAGGTTTCAAGGCAGCCGCGCAGGCCGCCCGGCGCCGAAAGCCGCGCGATCCATTCGTCGATCGCCTCGTTGGTGATCGCATTGGGGTTCCAGGTTTCGGCCTTGATCCAGAACTCCCAGAATTCGCGCTCGCGCCCGGCGATCAGCATTTCCGGCAGATGCGGGATCCAGAAGAACGGGATGTGCCAGACCCAGACGCCGCGCAGGTCGAACTGCGAGCGGACATTCTCGGGGGTGAAGTTTGACCATTCCTCCAGCCCCTCGCCCGACAGCAGCATCTCGCAGAAAGACAGCGTGCGCACGCGATTGCGTTCGGTCGCCGCCAGCGCATAGGCGAATTCGGCGCCGCGGTCCTCACCATGCAGGTGAAAGGTCTGGTGGCCCAGATGCGTCATCAGCGCCGCCATGTCTTTGGCATTGGTCAGGCTGTCATAGCCCTCTTCCGCCGGCGGCTTGTCGGCATCGCCGAAGCCGCGCAGGTCGGGGGCGACCACGGTGAAATGCGGCGTCAGCAGCGGGATCAGCTTGTACCAGTAGAAATGCGTCTTCGGCGTGCCATGCAGCAGGAGCAGCGGCTCGCCCTGCCCGGCGGTGACATAATGCATCCGGATGCCGTTCACGCGGGCCCGGCCGTGCTTCACCGCGGCGCCGGTATGATCGAAGATCTCGGCCATGCAGATTCTCCTCCTCCTGCACATTTCTGTACCAAGATTACACAATGTTCAGAACATTTGTCAATATTCATCTTGCTTTGTGCAAAGACGATAAGTCTCTGATCTTACTATATATATGATGCTGAGAGACCATGAATCCGTCGCGTCTCCTCCGTGACGGCGAATCGTGGCTGTTGAAATTGGCGGATCATGCGCTTTCTAATCAATACAAATGATCAAAACAAAACCCCCGGAGGGGTCCGGGGGGCTCGCTTCAGGTCATGGATTGGACGCAGGCGCTTCAGGTGATGTTGTAAAGCCGCCGGGCATCGGCCTGGGTCGCGATCGGCCGGCCGACCTCGCGCGCGATTTCCTGCACTTCCTGCAGAAGTTCCAGGTTCGTCGGGTTGCGATGCGGGCTGTAGCTCAGTTCAAGCCCGGTCTTCACATGACCGCCGAGTTCGATGGTCCGGCGCACCAGCGGGCGATAGTCGTAGTCGCCCTCGCCCCAGATCGAGATGAACCACGGCAGCTTGTGCTTGGTCTGGCCGATCATTTCCAGATAATAGTACAGGCTTTCGAGCGACGGCTCCATGCCGCAGGTGCCGATGGGCTTCTCGCTGGTCAGGCCGTATTTGCCGACAAAGTAGAAATCCCAGTTCGACCCTTTGGTGAACATGCCGCGGTCGACATAGTGCCGAGCCACGCGCAGATGGCCCGGTTCGTAGACGCCCCAGATCATGGCGATGTCGCGGTCGCGGCAGAACTTCACCTGCCGGGCGACCTGCCCCAGATCCCAGCCATAGGCGCGACCCACGGCATTGCCCTCGGCATCCTCGTCGATCACGAACTGGTCGATGCCGGTATCGACCACGGCAACCTGCACATTGGCGTATTTGTTCAGCAGGTCGACATGCTCCAGCCCGCTGTCCTCGGGGCCGACCAGGTTGTTGTTGCAGGTCGTGGGATACCAGATCATATCCGGCCGCGCCTTCAGGATGCGGTCCCAGGCCAGCATGTAATCGTCGAAGGCGGCCTTGCCCAGCAGGTCGAAGTTGGTGTTGTGAACATGAATCGCGGTCGCGCCCGCATCCCAGCAGCGTATCGCATCCTCGACCACCTCGTCATAGGTGACGGGGGTGTTGGGGTTCATCGCCTTGGTGCGCACCCCGTTCTGGTGCGATTCGATCATCACCGGCTCGTCCCACTGGGGTTTCATCTCGGCGAAGCGGTCAAGTGATGTGGCCATTTCCGTTCTCCTCTCTCTTGCTGGCGCCGGCGGTTCCGCCATTCGCCGCTGTTCCATCCGCCCGCCCCGGGCGGATCATTTCACGATTCCATGGCGCGCACGGCTCATGGTGGCGGCGACCGCCACGATCAGCACCACGCCGTAGACAATGCTCTGGGCCTGCGGGTTCACCCCGACCGCCGCCGACCCGACCGGGATCAGCGCCACGAACATCGCCCCGAAGACCACATTCAGCGGGTTGCAGACGCCGCCGGTGATCGCGGTTCCGCCGACCAGCGCCGCCGCGATGGAGGGCACGAGCAGATCGCTGCCCAGCCCGATGGAGGATGCCGCGCCGCTGATCGAGATCACGCAAAGCCCCGCCAGCCCGGCAAAGAAGCCCGACAGCCCGAAGGCCAGAACCTTCAGCGCATTCACCGGCTGCCCGGACAGGCCGGCGGCGCGCTCGTTGAAGCCGATGGCCATCACCCCCTGCCCCGGCACCGTAAAGCGCAGGAAGGCCCAGAGCGCGGCGGCCAGCACCACCGCAATCCAGAAGGCCACCGGCAGCGTCAGGAACTGCACCGTGAACAGCCAGCCCACCACATCCATGTTGTCCATGACATAGACGACATTCGAGCCGGTCACGACCAGAGAGGCCGCCTGCATCACCCCAAGCGTACCCAGCGTCAGGGCGAAGGAGGGAATCTGCGTATAGACCAGCACCAGCCCGTTTGCGACGCCGATCAGGGTGACGACGATCAGGCAGAAGACCGGCGCCGCCGCGCCAAGCGGCCCCAGCGTCAATGCCGCCAGGATCGACGCGAACAGCGCGATGGCGGCATTGGACAGGTCGATCGACCCGATGCAGAGCACCACGCATTGCCCCAGCGCCACCAGCAGGATCGGCGTCGCCTGCTGGGCGATGATCGCCGGCCCGCCGCCGCCCAGAAACTCGGGCACGGCGACGGCGATCAGCCCCAGAAGGATCGCGAAGATCGCGGGCGGCCCGAAGGCCTGGCGCAACTCGTCGGGGCGAGAAAGCAGTTTCATACCATCTTCTCCAGCAGATCCAGCGTGGTGGGGTCGTCCGTGGTCCGGTCGAAACGCGCGCTGATCTCGCCATCGCGCATGACAAGGATCTCGTGCCCGAGGTCGAGCGCCTCTTCCAGCGTGTCGGCCAGAAGCAGGACGCCGGCGCCCTCGGCCGCGGCGGCGCGGATGCAGGCGTTCACCGTGGCGCCCGCCCCGGGGTCGAGGCCGCGCAGCGGATGGTCGAGGATCAGCACCCGGGGCTTCAGCCGTAACCATTTGGCCAGAACCACCTTCTGCTGGTTGCCGCCCGAGAAGCGCGCAAGATCCTGCCCGGGAAGGTTCGGCCGGATGTCGAGCCGGCTGAACCATTCCTCGGCCAGCGCGCGGCGGCCGGCGGGCGACAGAAGCCAGCCCCGGTCCTGCGGCACCATCGTCAGGTTGCGCGCGGCCGACAATCCGCCCACGGCGCTTTCCACTCCCCGCTCTGCGGGCAGATAGGCCAGGCCGGCGCGGATCGCCAGGCGCGGCGACCATTGCGCCACCGCGCGGCCGGCGACCTCCAGCCGGCCGCCGTCCAGCGGCTCGGCCCCGAACAGGGCGCGCACCAGAGCCTCGCGCCCGGCGCCGAAGGTCCCGACGATGGCGGTGATCCGCCCGGGATGCAGATCGAGGCGAATGTCGCGGAAGGCGCCGGTGCGGGTCAGCCCCTCTGCCCGCAGGACCGGCGCGGCGGTCATGGGGGGGACAGCCTCGCGCGTGCGGGCATGGCGGTCCTTGCCGATCATCATGCGGAACAGATCGGCCTCGGTCACGCCCTCGACGGGGCGGTCGGCCACCAGTTCGCCATGACGCATCACCACGATGCGGGTGCAGATCCGCAGCACCTCTTCCAGCCGGTGCGACACGAAGATCACCGATCCGATGGCGCGCAGCCGCGCGATCTCATGCTCCAGCACCGCGGTCTCGGCCTCTTCCAGAACCGAGGTCGGCTCGTCGAGAATGACCAACGGCGCGCCGCCCTGCCGCTCGGCCGTTCGGCAGGCGACATGGATGGTACGGGCGATTTCGACCATCTGGCGTTCGGCAAAGCCGAGGTCGCCGACGATGGTCGCGGGCGAGACGGTGCTGCCGATCCGCGCCAGCACCTCGGCCGCCTCGCGATGCAGCGCGCGCCAGCGGTAAAGGCCACCCCGGGTCGAGGCCGATCCCTTGCGGCCTGCGCCCATGACGATGTTCTCGGCCACCGACAGGTTGGTGAACAGCGACTGTTCCTGATGCACGATGCCAAGGCCGTGTTCGGTCGCGTCTTGCGGACCCTTCAGCCGGACCTGCCGCCCGTTCAGCTCGAAGGTCCCGGCGTCGGGCTGGTGAACCCCGGTCAGAAGCTTCAGCAGCGTCGATTTGCCCGCGCCGTTTTCGCCGATCAGGCCGATCACCTCGTGCCGGCCGACCGTCAGCGTCAGCGGCTTTACCGCCGCGACGGGACCGAAACTCTTGGCAAGGCCAGACAGCCGCAGGATCGGGGCCGGCCGGTCCTGCCTGGCATCGGGGCAGAGCGGGGCTTGCAGGGGAATGCCGGTCTGAATCATTTGAACACCCGCAGTCTTGCACGCTGCGACCAGCCGGCGGCGATCACCGCGGCAACGAGGACGATGCCCGAGACGCCCGACTGGATGGAGGGATCGACGCCGACAAGGATCAGGCCGTTGTAGAGGGTGGACAGGATCAGCACCCCGGTCACGGTGCGCAGCGCACCGCCACGGCCGCCGCCCAGCGGCGTGCCGCCGATCACGATGGCCGCCAGCGTCAGAAACAGCATGCCCACGCCCACCGTGGCCGAACCGGCGCCAAGGGCGAGGCTGCCCATCACCCCCGCCAGCGCGCTGCATGCGCCGGCAAAGGCGAAGATCGCCACAACGAAACCGGCCACGGGTATCCCGGTCATGCGGGCCACGGTTTCGTTGTTGCCGATCGCATAGGCATAGCGGCCAAGGCGGGTGTAGCGCTCGATCAACCAGCCCAAGCCGACGACGACCAGCGCCAGCACGAAACTGTTCGGCAAGCCAAGTGGCGTTGCCGTGGGCCAGGCCACTGCGGCCTCGTTGCCGAGAAACGGGATCATCTCATAGCCGAACAGGACTGCGGCGATGCCAAGGCCGACATACCACATCCCGAGCGACACGATGAAGGACGGCACCTTCGCCAGCGCATGGATCGCGCCCGTGGCGGCGCCCAGACCCGCGCCGACCGCCAGCGCCGCCGGATAGGCCAGCCAGCCGATATCGGCGGTCTCGCGGCTGTTGGCCGACAGAAGGACAAAGGCCATGCCCGCCGCGCCCATCACGCCCTCGACCGAAAGGTCGATCCGCCCGGTCAACACCACAAGGCTGGCGCCGACGCCGATCACGATCGGGATCGCGGCGTTGTTCAGGATGGTGTTCAGATTGGTAAGCGTCGGAAATGCGTGCGGGTTCAGCATCGAAAAGATCGCCACCAGCGCCAGAAGGATCGCCAGTTCCGCTACCCCTGCCCGCGCGGCCAGTCCGCGCCGGCGTGCAGCCCGCCCGCTGCCGGTTCCTGAAAGGCTTGTCATCGCGCCACTCCTCCTCGGCCTCGGGGCCGCCGCCCGGGGGTCGCCCCGGGGCGGCGGCGGGTTTCAGGACGGGTTCAACCGTTCGGCAGTTCGACCTTGCCGCCGACCAGATCCATGAACGGATCGGCGATCAGCCGGTCGAGCCAGGTCGGATCAATGCCGCCGTTCTCCTGGAACTTCGCCGCGTTCTCGGGGGTCACGCAGTCGATGGCATATTGGCCATGACGCTGTTCAGCCGTCAACGCCGCGACATCAAGCTCTCCGACCGCGGCCTTGTAGGCGATCAGCATGCCGGTCGCCGCGGCCTTGTAGCCGCGATGGAAGGACGAGGCCGCCACCACATTGCCATCGGGCTGGGCGACCATCAGGTCGACGACCGGCGGATAGGCACCCTCACCCGAGAATTTCACGTCGCCGATCATCCCCGCCTTCTTGATCGCCTCATAGGCGCCCAGCATCATCGCGTCGTCGGCGGTCCAGACGCCATCAATCTCGTCGCCATATTTGGCGACCAGTTGCTGCGTGGCCTTCAGCGCGATGGCCTGGTCCCAGTTCGCCGGCTGTTCATCCAGCAGCGTGATGTCGGGATAGTCCTTGATTACCTCTTTCAGTCCGGCCACACGTTCCTGGCTGACGGTGCTGTCCAGAACGCCCGGCAAGGCGATGATGCCGCCCTTGCCGCCCATCGCCTCGACCAGCGCCTTGGCGCCGCATTCGCCGGCGGTCACGCCGTTGTAGGTGCCGAAGGCGACGAAATGGTCGCCGACGTCGGCCGGCTCCATGTTCGGCGGCATGTTCCACCATACCACCATGTAGCCGCCGTTCTGCTTGATCGTATTGGCGATGGCCGGCACGTCAGAGGCCGCCAGCGGATTGGTCACGAGGACGATCTTCTTGCCCTTGGCCGCCAGCGCCTGAATTCCCGCGATCTGGGTTTGCGAGCTGCCGTTCGACTGCACGATCTCGACCGGCAGGCCCAGTTTCTCGCCAAGCGCCTTCGACCCTTCGATCCACGAGGCCATATAGGGGTTGGTGGCGTTGATCACCGTGGTGACGAGGATGATGTCCGACTTGTCATAGGTCGGTTGCGAGGTTTCGGCCGCGGCCGGCAGGCCGTAGAAGACAGGGCCAAGGGCTGCCAGGGTCAGCGCAGTTGCGGCAAGGCGGGCGCGGGCGCCCGATGTGAAGCGATGGTGCATGGATTCTCCTCCCGAGGCAGCATGCGAACATATGTTATTCGACTTTCAATGTTGTGCATCAACATATGTTCGGCTGTCAATCGAAATGTGCAGGCACCAGCGCGAAGGGCAGGCCCCGCCTGCCCGTTGTGTCCCCGGAGCGGAATCCATACCCTGATCGGAAACGGGTGTCGGCCCGCCGCGCGGCGGCGCGGCAGGATCCTGTATCGGAGGTATCGATGAGGATGGCGGTTATCGCGATCAGCCGCCCGTGTCTGCGATCTTCGGCACGCCGTGCGATTCGCCTAAAGCCGGTAGATCCGCCGCGCGTTGTCCTGACCGATGGCGGCCTGATCCTCGGGCGAAAGCCCGGCCAGCAGTGCCCGCGACATCGCGATCCAGTCGGTCAGCCCCGAGCCCAGCAGCACGACCGGCCAGTCTGACCCCCAGACCACGCGACCGGGACCGAAACTGGCCAGCACATGGTCGACCCAGGGCCGCAGCACCTCGACGCTGGCCGTCCCCGGCGCGCAATAGGCGCTGATTCCCGACAGTTTCACCTGCATGTGCGGCAGTGCGGCCAGACGGGTGATCGCCCGCGCCCAGTCGTCGAAGGCGCCGCCGGCGATGTCGGGCACGCCGCAATGATCAAGGACCAGCGGCTGGTCGTCACAGGCCCGCGCCAGATCCTCGGCGATCGGCAGTTGCCGGGCCGCGAAGCACAGATCGAATGCCAGCCCGCGCCGCCCGATCTTGCGCAGGTTGGCCCGGAAGGTTTCGGTCTGCGACAGGTCGTCCGGCACCACGTGCAGGACCCGGCGGAAGCCGTTCACGCCGAGATCGCCGCATTCCTCCAGCCAGGCGTCGAAACCCGCATCGGTTTCCGGCCGGCAGGAGGCGATCAGGCCGAGCAGGCCATCCTTGCCCACGCGACCGGCGACATAGCGCGCCTCGGCCTGATAATCGGCCTCGTCGACGGCACATTCCATGAAGACGGTGCCAAGGATGCCGAGATCCCCGGTCTCCGCCCGATAGATCTCGGGCGTGAAATCGCCCTCGGCCAGCGCGGGGATGCCGGCGGTCCAGCCGTAGCCGAAGCGGTCCCGCCAGATCAGATGCTGATGCGTGTCGATGAAGTCCATATCGTCCTCCTATGCGTCGGCGATCACATCCTGGCGCTGATGGCCAAGTCCTTCGATCCCCAGTTCCACCACCTCGCCCGGCTTCAGATAGCGCGGCGGCTTCATCCCGAGGCCGACACCGGGCGGCGTTCCCGTTGAAATCACGTCGCCCGGGTGCAGCGTCATGAACTGGCTGAGATAGCTGACCAGATAGCGCACGCCATAGACCATGGTCCGTGTCGAGCCGTCCTGCATCATCCGGCCGTCGACCTTCAGCCACATCGCCAGCCGCTGCGGATCGGGAATTTCATCGCGCGTCACCAGCCAGGGGCCGATCTGGCCGAAGTTGTCGCAGCTCTTGCCCTTGGTCCATTGCCCGGATCTTTCGGTCTGGAAGGCGCGCTCGCTCACGTCATTCGTGACCGCATAGCCGGCCACATGGTCCATCGCGGCATCTTCGGCGACATATTTCGCGGTCTTGCCGATGATGACGGCCAGCTCCACCTCCCAGTCGGTCTTTTCGCTGCCGC
The DNA here is from genome assembly GCA_039808125.1 of Rhodobacter sp. Lineage (GTDB taxonomy): Bacteria > Pseudomonadota > Alphaproteobacteria > Rhodobacterales > Rhodobacteraceae > Pseudogemmobacter. The sequence goes on from JBDHSO010000005.1 coordinate 58,726, forward strand.
GGGGGATCACGATGGGATCGTTCGGGCCGCAGATGGCCGAGGTCGCCTTCATGAAGATCACCGGCTCCGGCGGGACGGCCATGCCGCTTTCGGCGGCGTGATCGGCGTAGTTCAGGCCGATGCAGATGAACTTGCCGGTGCCGGCAACGCAAGGTCCCAGCCGCGTCGCCGGATCGACGACCGGCAATGCGGTGGCATCGAGGCCGCGCAGCATGGCAAGCCCGGCATCGGACAGAACCGCGCCGGCGATGTCGGGGACGCGCCCCGTCAGATCGCGGATCGTGCCGTCGCCGGCCAGAAGGCCCGGCCGTTCCTGCCCGCGCGGCCCGTGACGCAAAAGCTTCATCCCTGTCTCCTTCAGACGTTCGACCAGCCGCCGTCGATCACATGTGCGACGCCGGTCGTATAGGCGCTTTCATCCGAGGCGAGATAGACGACCAGCGCCGCGATTTCGTCGGCCTTGCCGATACGACCGATGGGCTGGCGGCCGATGAAGGCCTTTCTCGCGGCCTCGTAATCGCCGGTGGCCTTCAGTCGCTCTTCCAGCGAGGGGCTTTCGACCGTGCCCGGACAGATCGCATTGGCCCGAATGCCCTTGCCGATGAAATCGGCCGCGATGGACTTGGTAAGTCCGATCACCCCCGCCTTGGTCGCGCCATAGACAAAGCGGTTCGGCGCCGCGATCACCGACGAGGCGACCGATGCCATGTTGATGATCGACCCGCCGCCGCCCGCGATCATCGCCGGCAGGAAGGTCCGGCACATGCGGTACATGGCCGTCATGTTCAGGTCGAGGCTGAAGGCCCATTGATCCTCGTCGCAATCGAGGATGGTGCCGTTGGCAACGAAGCCCGCGCAGTTGAACAGCACGTCGAGCGCGCCGGTCTCGGCCGCGGCGGCCTCGATCGCGGCCTTGTCGCGCACGTTCAGAAGCCGGGTGGTGATCGCGGGCTGTTCGGCCGCCAGTGCGGCAAGGCCTGCCTCGTTGATGTCGGTGGCGATCACCGTCGCGCCTTCGCGCGCCATCGCCAGCGCCGAGGCGCGGCCGATCCCCTGACCCGCCGCCGTCACCAGGCAGCGCTTTCCTTGCAGTCGTCCCATGTGCTTTTCCTTCATGCGGGCAGGCAGGCCGGCCCGATCGGCTCGAATGATTTGTAGGTCAGGAGGAATTCGGCGTGCCCCATCGCTTCCGAAGCGGTCTGCTGTCCGGCCGCGACCTCCAGGACCAGATCATAGATCTCCTGCCCGATCTGATCCACGCTGCTTTCGCCCAGGATGATGCGCCCCGCGTTCACATCCATGTCGGCCGAAAGCCGGGCATACATCTCGGGGTTGGCGGCGATCTTGATCACCGGCGCCAGCGCCGAACCCACGACCGAGCCGCGCCCGGTGACGAACAGTGTCAGATGCGCGCCGGAGGCCATCATCTCGACGATCTCGGCATTGTCGCTGATGTTTGGAAACCCGAACCGGACCTCGCCATCGGGCACCACATCCATGAGATAAAGCCCGCCCCTGGGCGGCAGGTCGCCGGGCTTGATCAGGCCGGAGATCCGGGATTGCCCGGATTTGGCATAGGCGCCGAGCGACTTTTCCTCGATCGTCGTCAGCCCGCCATCGGCATTGCCGGCGGCAAAGCTGCCGAAACCCAGCGTGGCGTAGTAGCGCGCGGCCTTGGCCACCGCCCCGCGCAGCGCATCGGCCAGTTCCGGGGTGGCGGCACGGTCGGCCATGATCTCCTCGCAGCCGATCAATTCGCCGGTTTCCTCGAAGATGCAGGCCGCCCCGGCAGCGACAAGCCGGTCGAAGGCACGCCCCGCCGCCGGATTGCCCGAGATGCCGCTGGTGCCGTCGGACCCGCCGCAAACGGTGCCGACCACCAGTTCAGAGACATCCATCGCCACCCGTGGCGCCATGGACAGTTCCCGCAGGCGGTCGGCGATCCAGGCCTGGCCCTTGCCGATCGTCGCGGCGGTGCCGCCTTCGCGCTGGATCACCAGCGTCTCGACCGGGCGGCCGCTGTCGCGGATCACGCTTTCCAGCCGGAAGCGGTTGAAGCTTTCGCAGCCGAGCGAGACCAGAAGCACCGCGCCCACATTGGGATGGGTGCACAGCCGCTCCATCATCGCCTGCGCGTAATCGTTCGGATAGCAGCCAGGAAAACCGATCACATGCGCCTCGTCGCGGTTGGGCCAGGCGATCTCGCGCGCGACGTGATGGGCGCATTCCACCAGATAGGCGACGGCGACGCGGTTGCGGATGCCCTTTCTGCCATCGGCACGAAGATAGCCGGTCAGTTCTGTCATGTCTTTCCCACCTCGCTTGCCGCCTCATAGGCGACGCGCGCCTCTTCCAGCGTATGGGTTGCGGTATAGTTGCTGCGGACGTTGTGCGTATGGACATGCGCGCCCTGCGCGATATCCCTCGTCGCGGTGCCGATGACGGCGCCGTATTTGACGATGGCATCGCCGGCGGAGATCGGCCTGCGGGCCAGCTTGTGCCCCATGCTGACGGCCGCCGTCAGCGGCAGGACAAGCCCTTCGACAAGGATCGGCTCACCCTCGGCGATGGCGGCGCGGGCGATCAGAACGTTGTCGTCGGGCGAAAGCAGCAGCAGGCGGTCGTCGGTGCGGCTCATAATACCTCCAGCGTGTCGTTCTCGATCAGGTCGCGGTCGAGCGGAATGCCGAGGCCGGGGCCGTCGGGCATCCGGGCGATGCCGTCGGTGATCGGCAGCGGCGAGGCCAGCCCGAAGGCGAAGCGATCCAGGGGCCACAGCAGTTCGAGATAGCGCGAGCTTCCGATGGCGCCGTTCAGATGCAGGTTCACCAGATCCAGCGGCTGGAAGATCGTGGCATGCAGTTCGAAGGGCGCGTGAAAGGCCTCAGCCAGCTGCGCCGTCTTCAGCGTGCCGGTTATTCCGCCCGACCAGGACGGATCGGCGCGCACGCCATCGACCACCCGGCTTGCAAGGCATTCCGCCACCGACCAGGGGTGCTTTGGCAGCACCTCGGTGCCGATCACCGGAATGTCGAGGATGCGGGTCAGTTCGCGCAGCGCGCCGAAGGATTCGTCGGGCAGCGGCTCTTCCAGCCACAGATAGCCCAGCCGCTCCAGCTCTCGCCCCAGCCGCACCGCCTCGTCCAGCGTATAGGGGGCAACCGGATCGGACATCAGCGGAAAATCCGGGCCGACGGCCTCGCGCACGGCGCGGTGGATCTCGATGTCCTCCGCCAGCGACTTGCCGGGCGGATGCACCTTGTAGGCCTTCAGGCCCGATCCTTTCACCGCCCGCGCCTCTGCCATATAGGCCGCCGCGTCGGGCAGGACCAGCGACGAGGCATAGACCGGCACGGTGTCGCGCGCGCCGCCGATATAACGCCACAGGGGCTGGCCCGCCGCCTCGGCGGCGAGGATCCACAGGCAGCAGTCGACCGGGCCATAGCTGTAGATCGGCAGGTGGTGCCACCAGCGGTCGGCCACCCGCCAGTCCGCCCAGGCCGCCTCGCGGTCAAGCACATGGCGGCCGACGAAGAACGGCCGCAGCGAGGCCGCCGCCAGATGCCCCGCACCAAGGGCCGAACGGCCGGCAAAGCCGAACATCGACGCCTCGCGCCCGCAGTCGGTCCGCAGGGTATAGACCAGATAGTCGAGGCCCGCCCGGTCCTGCCCATCGCGCAGGGTGCCGCTGGAGATCGCCGCGTCGGCATGGCGGCAGGCCCGGATCTCTAGGCTGGAAATCCGCATGGTTCAGTCCCTTCCCGGGGTCAGGCGCGCGCCTTGCGAAGCCCTCCCCGCGGCGCGGCAGACAGGCAGCTGTCCGGGCAGGGGGTCAGTCATGATGGAACACCTCTTCCATCATCGCCCACCATTCGCCGTCCTTGCGGGTGGCCAGCGGTTCCTGGCAGGGCATGCAGACCGACCACCATTCTTGCGTCCGCGGATCCGACGCCATCTTCGCGCTATCGGCGGCAAAATCGCTGCCGGTATACTCCCAGTACCCGAACAACAGGTTTTCCGGCCGCTTCAGGAAGATCGAGTAATTGGTGATGTTGCAGTCGCTGATCTTGGCCAGGATTTCCGGCCAGACCGCCGCATGCAGCCGCTTGTAGGCCTCGACCTTGTCGGGCTTGAGGGCGATCACCATTCCCATGCGTTCCATTGGCCTCCCCTTCTCTCGTTCGGGTTCAGATCCGGTGTTCCGACCGGCTGCCGGGCACGATCTGTCCGGCGATGGCATCCTCGTCCCAGCCGATGCCAAGGCCCGCCGTCTCGGGCGGATAGGCCAGCCCGTCGCGGATATCGAGCCGGGTCTCGGTGATCGGGTCCAGTTGCGGGATGTATTCCAGCATCCAGGAATTCGGTATGGCGCAGACCAGGCTGACATGCAGTTCCATCAGGAAATGCGGGCAGACGGCAAGGTTCATCGCCTCGGCCATATGCGCCACTTTCAGCCAGGGCGTGATGCCGCCGACGCGGCCTACATCGACCTGCACGATGGAACAGGCGCGGGCCTGCATGTAATCTGCGAACTGGCCGGGCGAATACAGGCTTTCGCCCACCGCGATCGGCACACCCGACTGTTCGGCCAACCGGGCGTGGCCGGTCAGGTCGTCGGCCGGCATCGGTTCCTCGAACCAGGTGATGCCGACATCGGCCAGCATCCGGGCGCGCAACAGCGCCTCGTGGTAGTGAAATGCCTGATTGGCATCGACCATCAGCCGGAAATCATCGCCGACCGCAGCGCGGACGGCGGACAGGCGCACCCGGTCCTCGGCCAGATGCGGCTTGCCGACCTTGACCTTCGACCCGGCGAAGCCCTGCGCCTTGACGGCCTGCGCATCCTCGACCAGCGCCGCGGTGTCGATATGCAGCCAGCCGCCTTCGGTCGAATAGAGCGGGATCGCGGGCTTCGCCCCGCCGGCCATGCGCCACAGCGGCAGTGCGGCGCGGCGGCAGCGCAGGTCCCAGAGGGCTGTGTCGACGGCGGCAAGCGCGATGGAGGTGATCGCCCCTACCGCCGTCGCATGGGTCGCGAAGAGAAGATCGCGCCAGATCGACTCGATCTCCTCGGCCTCGCGCCCGATCAGACGCGGCACCAGAGTGTCGCGCAACAGGCTGATGACGGCCGGGCCGCCGGTGCCGATGGTATAGCTGTAGCCGGTGCCGGTCGCGCCCTCGGCATCGGTGATCCGCACCATCGGCGTTTCCTGTGCCACGAATGACTGGATCGCGTCGGTCCGCTTGACCAGCGGCACCAGCGTGACCATGCGGATTTCGACATGCGCGATCCGGGCCATCAGTCTTCCCTCACCGAACGGCCGGTTTCCGCATCGAAAAGATGCGCCCGGTCCAGCGCCATGCGGAAGGACAGCCGCTCGCCCGGCTGGACGAGACGCGGGCCGTAGAGTTTCGCTTGGACCTCCTGCCCCGCAAGGCGGGTGTAGATCAGGCTTTCCATGCCGAGGGGTTCGGCCAGTTCGACCTCCATCTCGACCTCGGCGCCCGGGCCGTCCTGGCTCAGCCCGTGGCCCACGGGGCTGATGTCGTCGGGGCGGATGCCAAGCGTGACCCGCTGCCCCTCGCGCACGCGGTCCGACAGGCGGCCGGGGATCGGCACGGCGGTGCCATCGGCCAGCCGGACTGCCCCGCCCGAAATCGTGGCGGGCAGAAGGTTCATCGGCGGGCTGCCGATGAAGGTGGCCACAAAGGTGGTGCGCGGGTTGTTGAACACCTCCATCGGGCTGCCGACCTGCTCGATCCGCCCGTCGCGCATGACGACGATGCGGTCGGCGAGCGTCATCGCCTCGACCTGATCGTGGGTTACATAAACGACGGTCGTGCGCACCTTCTGGTGCAGCTTCTTGATCTCGGCCCGCATCTGGCCGCGCAGCTTGGCATCGAGGTTCGACAGCGGCTCGTCGAACAGGAACACGTCCGGCCGGCGCACGATGGCGCGGCCCATGGCGACGCGCTGGCGCTGCCCACCCGACAGTTCGGCGGGCGTCCGGTCCAGAAGCGGGGTCAGCCCGAGGATTTCGGCCGCCTCGTCGACCCGTTTCGCGATGCTCGCCGTTGCCTCGCCTGCGATCTTCAGGCCGAAGCCCAGATTTTCGCGCACGTTCATATGCGGGTAGAGCGCATAGTTCTGGAACACCATCGAGATGTTGCGCTTTCTGGGCGGCAGGTCGTTCACCACCCGCTCGCCGATCTTCACAAGCCCGCCCGAGATATCCTCCAGCCCGGCGATCATCCGCAGCGTCGTGGACTTGCCGCAACCGGAGGGGCCGACCAGCACCACGAATTCCTCGTGGGCGATTTGCAGGTCGATGCCATGGACGACGCTTACCGCACCGTATTTCTTGACAACCTTTTCAAGCGCGATCTCAGCCATGTCTTATCCTTTCACGCCGCCGAAGGTCAGACCGGCAATCAGATGTTTCTGCACAAGGAAGGTCAGGATCAGTGCGGGAACGATGATGATCACCGCCATCGCGCACATGCCCGCCCAGTCGATGGTGAACTGCGCCGTGAAATCCAGCAGGCCCACGGGCAGGGTTTTCGAGGTAGTGGAGCGCGTAAGCTGGCTGGCCAGCGCGAATTCGTTCCATGAGGTCAGGAAGGCAAAGACGCCGGCCGCCGCAATCCCCGAGCGCGCCAGCGGAAATTCGATCTTCCAGTAGGCCTGCCAGCGGGTGCAGCCGTCGACCTGCGCCGCCTCGGACAGGGACAGCGGGATCTGGCGGAAGAAGCCGTCGATCAGCCAGATGGTGAAGGGCACGTTCAGGCTGACATAGACGATGATCAGCCCGAGCTTGGTGTCGATGATGCCCATCTTGCTCCAGATGATGAAGACGGGCAGCGACAGCGCGATCCCGGGCACGGCGCGAAACAGCATCAACCCGAGGAAGATCCCGCCCTTGCCGCGAAAGCGGTAGCGGGCAAAGGCATATCCCCCCGCCATGCCGATCATCAGCGCGATGATGGTCGAGGTCAGCGCGATGATCAGCGAGTTCATGAAATAGCTGCCGACCGGGATCGCCACCTGATCGGTGCCAAGGCCGAAGATCTTGCGGAAATTATCGAAGGTCGGATTTTGCGGAATCCAGACCGGCGGTTTTGCCAGGATCTCGGCATTGGGGCGAAAGGCCGACAGCACGACCCACAGGCCCGGCACGCACATCACCACCATGAGAAGAAAGGTCAGCGCGGTCAGCCCCGCGCGCTTCAGCGCCTTGGACCGCTGGCTTTCGACGATTGCGGTCATTGCGCACCCCCCATGTAGCGGCGGGCCGCCACAAGCTTGCGGTAGAAATACCAGGTGAAGAGGATCGAGAGGATCGTCGAGACATAGGCCATCGCATTGGCCAGCCCCATCCGCGAATTGTCATAGCCGACGCGGGCGATCAGCGTCCACAGCAGCTCGGTCCGGCCCGCCGGGCCGCCGTCCGTCATCACCGTCACGATGTCATAGGCCCGCGCCACGTCCAGCGAACGGATCGCCATGGCGATATAGGCGAAGGGCA
>JBDHSO010000006.1:0-55316 GCA_039808125.1 Rhodobacter sp.
CAGACCCGCGGCGAAGGGCCCTGGTACATCATGCTGTGGGAGATCCTGCCCAATGCCCGCGGCCCGCTGATCGTCGACTTCTGCCTGCGGATCGGCTATACCACGATCCTGCTCGGCACGCTCGGCTTCTTCGGCCTCGGCGTCTCGCCCGAAAGCCCGGACTGGGGCTCGACCATCGACGACGGCCGCAAGCTGCTGTCGATCTATCCCCATGCCGCGCTGGTGCCCGCCCTCGCGCTGATGAGCCTGGTCCTCGGCCTGAACCTGCTGGCTGACGGGCTGCGCGAAGAAAGCCTGAAGGACTGATGCCCGCCGTCCTGCCCTTCTTCTCTGCCGAAATATCCCACGGGGGTCCGGGGGTGTGAAACCCCCGGGGCCCGCCCGCTTCCAAAGGAACTGCCATGGAAAACTGGGACCCGACGAAACCGATTCTCGAAATCGAGAATCTCTCGATCAGCTTCTTCACCCGGCTGCGCGAAATTCCCGCGGTGATGGATTTTTCCTGCACCGTCATGGCGGGCGAGGCGATGGGCCTCGTCGGCGAATCCGGCTGCGGCAAGTCGACGGTCGCGCTTGCCGTGATGCGCGATCTCGGCAAGAACGGCCGGATCACCGGCGGCGCGATCCGGTTCAAGGGCCGCGACCTCACCACGATGAGCGACGCGGAACTCCAGACGATCCGCGGCTCCGAAATGGCGATGATCTATCAGGAACCGATGGCAAGCCTGAACCCGGCGATGAAGGTCGGCACGCAACTGGCCGAGGTGCCGATCATCCATCAGGGCATGGGCCGGGCGCAGGCCTGGGCGCTGGCCCGCCAGATCGTGGCCGATGTCCGCCTGCCCGACCCCGATCGCATCCTGCAAAGCTATCCGCATCAACTGTCGGGCGGCCAGCAGCAGCGCATCGTCATCGCCATGGCGCTGATGGCGCGGCCCGCACTTCTCATCCTCGACGAGCCCACCACTGCGCTCGACGTGACGGTCGAGGCGGGAATCGTCGATCTGGTCAAGGAACTCGGCCGGAAATACGGCACCTCGATGCTGTTCATCAGCCACAATCTCGGGCTTGTCCTCGATGTCTGCAACCGGCTCTGCGTGATGTATTCCGGCGAGGCGGTCGAGACCGGCAAGATCGAGGATGTCTTCGCCCATATGCGCCACCCCTATACCCAGGCGCTGTTCCGCTCGATTCCGCTGCCCGGCACCGACAAGAACGCCCGGCCGCTGATCTCGATCCCGGGGAATTTTCCGCTGCCGCACGAACGGCCCAAGGGCTGCAACTTCGGCCCGCGCTGCGATTATTTCGAAGCCGGGCGCTGCGATGCCGCCGCAATTCCGATGTCGACCGTGCCCGAGGGCGACCGTCACCAGTCGCGCTGCCTGAAATGGTCCGAGATCGACTGGAACGCGCCGCCCGCCACCCGCATCAGCCGCGAGAAGCGTCCCTTCGGTCCGGTCGTGCTGCGGATGGACGATCTGAAGAAATACTACAACGTCTCGACCGGCGCCTTCGGCGGCGGGGCGACAAAGGTGGTCAAGGCCAACGAGACCCTCAGCTTCGAGGCGCGCGAGGGCGAGACGCTGGCCATCGTCGGTGAATCGGGCTGCGGCAAGTCGACCTTCGCCAAGGTGCTGATGGGGCTGGAAACCGCGACCGCGGGCCAGATCATGCTGTTCGACGAGAATGTGCAGTCGACGCCGATCCAGAAGCGCGGCGCCGACACTATCTCCAAGGTGCAGATGGTGTTCCAGAACCCGTTCGACACGCTGAACCCCTCGATGACCGTCGGCCGCCAGATCATCCGCGCGCTGGAGGTCTTCGGCTGGGGCGATTCGGACGAGGCGCGCGAGAAGCGGATGCTCGAACTTCTCGACCTGGTGAAACTGCCGCGCGCCTTCGCCGACCGCATGCCGCGCCAGTTGTCCGGCGGCCAGAAGCAGCGCGTCGGCATCGCCCGCGCCTTTGCCGGCGGCGCCAAGGTCGTGGTCGCCGACGAGCCGGTCTCGGCCCTTGACGTCTCGGTCCAGGCCGCCGTCACCGATCTGCTGATGGACATCCAGCGCGAGAACGGCACGACGCTCCTGTTCATCAGCCACGACCTTTCGATCGTGCGCTATCTCTCGGACCGGGTGATGGTGATGTATCTCGGCCATGTGGTCGAGATGGGCACCACCGATCAGGTCTTTGCCCCGCCCTATCACCCCTATACCGAGGCGCTGCTCTCCGCCGTCCCCATCGCCGACCCGCATGTCACCCGCGAGCGCATCGTTCTCGAAGGCGAGATCCCCTCGGCGATGAATCCGCCGCCCGGCTGCCCGTTCCAGACCCGCTGCCGCTGGAAATCGCAGGTGCCGGACGGCCGGTGCGACCGCGAGATGCCGCCGGTGCAGGTGCTGGAGGGTGGCCATCAGGTGAAATGCCACCTGACGCCCGAGATTCTCGCAACCATGCAGCCGGTGATCCGGATCGCCGCGGAATAGGGCCGCCGGCCCCGTTCCTCACATCTCGGCCTCGTTGGTCCTGCCGGGCTGGACCTCGACCTGCGTCTCGCGGCGCAGCAGCGAACCGTCAGTCATGGTCGCGGCGAGCGACACCATCCGCCTGCCCCAGGGCACCGAGGGGATGACGATCGTGTCCGAGATGCCCGAACTGCGCCTCAGTGTCTTCATCTGCGACCCGACCGTCGCCTCGACGCTTTCCGCCTCCTGCATCTCGGTGGGCAGCTTGACGCTGACGACCCCCGTTCTGTTCTCTGCGGACTTGTCGCCGTTGCGGGCAGGCTGGCTGTCCAGCTTGGCGGCCAGTTTCTTGTTCAACTCGTCCAGCGCCAGGTCCACGTCGCTGGACCATTCGCGGGTTTCGTCGTCGATCAGCTTGATCCAGCTTTCGCGATAGCCGCGGATGGCATCGATCTCGGCCTTGACGTCGACAACGAAATTCGACGCCGCGCCAAAGGCCTCCAACCGCGCCAACTCTCCACGCACCCGATTTGCAATATGATCGACCTGCACTTGCAGCAGGGCCTTGCGCCGATAGTTCCGCGTCACCGTGAAGGATCGCTCCGCCAGCGCCGCCACGCCGGCAATCGCGATGAAGACATAGCCCGCCGCCATGATCCGTTCGGAGGTGAGGCCGCCCGGGGGATCCCAGTCGAGCAGGGCCAGTGCCGGCGCGACAAGTCCTGCACCCAGCGCAACAACAATCACCCCCACGACGAACCGATACCAGTCCCCGGCCCCCTGCGCCTGCTTGGCGTAGTTCTGCGCGCTGGCTTGCAGTTCCTTTTCAAGCCCGGAATAGGCCGAGCAGATCTGCTCTGTAATATTCATGATGAAATCCCCGTGAAAAAATGGATACGTCCGGAAATCGGACGGGTCGGGCCTGAACCCGGACCTTCTTCATTCTATCACCGTCAACCCGCCGAATCACGGGCGAAAATCTAGCCGAGGATCGCCTTCACATAGGCCTTCGTCTCGGCATAGGGCGGGATGCCGCCATGTTCCTCGACAGCGCCCGGGCCGGCGTTATAGGCCGCCAGCGCCAGTTTCCAACTGCCGAACTTGTCGTACATCAACCGCAGATAGCGCGCGCCGCCGTCGAGGTTCTCATGCGGGTCGTCGATATCGACGCCCATCTTCTTCGCGGTTCCCGGCATCAGTTGCGCAAGGCCCGTGGCCCCCTTCACGCTGACGGCGCTGGGGTTCCAGCCCGATTCCTGCTGCACCAGCCGCAGGAACAGATCCTCGGGGATGCCATGCTTGCGCGCGGCGGCCTTGGCCACCTCCAGATACTGGCCCTTGTAGCTGCCCTTGTAGCGCGGCACCGCCGCATCGCTGGCACTATCGTCCTTTCCGTCCTTGAAGCTGGGCTTCAGTTTCACGGAGCCGGAATATTGCTTGGCAAGCTTGCCATCCAGAAGCGCCGTCTGCGATGCGAAGATCGAATTGCGCGACTTGCTGGATCCCGAGATTTTCAGCCCGTCGGCCTCGGCCGGAAGGACCATGCAAAGGCTGACCGCCAAGGAAAGACCTGCGCGCACCATCGTCGGACCAATACCCTTAATTTTCATCAACCGCCCCGACTATACGGGATGACGGGACCGTTGCCAGCACGGAATCTCGCATCCGATCTGCGGTTTTCGGCAAGACCTCGCCGATTGCGGGCGAAGGCGCGGCTGCCCCGCGGCCGGTTGCGGGCGGGCGAGGCCGGGCTTATAGCTGCGACAGCCCTGTCCGGCGGGGGTCCGGGGCAGGCACAGGGAATCAGGAGGCGTCATGGCGGGGTCGGTCAACAAGGTCATTCTCATCGGCAATCTCGGCCGCGACCCCGAGGTGCGCAGTTTCCAGAACGGCGGCAAGGTGGTGAACCTGCGTCTGGCCACCAGCGAATCCTGGCGCGACCGCAATTCGGGCGAGCGCAAGGAGCGGACCGAGTGGCATTCGGTCGCGATCTTCAACGAGCCGCTGGCCAAGATCGCCGAGCAATATCTGCGCAAGGGCTCGACCGTCTATATCGAGGGCCAGCTTGAAACCCGGAAATGGCAGGACCAGTCCGGGCAGGACCGCTATACGACCGAGGTGGTGCTGCGGCCCTATACCGGCAACCTGACCCTTCTGGGCGGGCGCGGCGACGGCGGCGGCGGTGCGTCTGACGATCGTGGCGACGATCGCGGCTATGACGACCGGGGCGGCGCGGGCGGTGGTGGCGGCCGTGGCGGCTATGGCGGCGGCCAGGGCAGCGGATCGGGCGGCGGCCGCTCCGATCTCGACGACGACATCCCGTTCTGAACCGGCCCCCGGGGGGCTGGCCCCGGCCAGGCCCGGATCGCGGCCGGCAGGCACCTCGCCGGCAGGGTCGCACTGCGGGGTGCGGGCGGGGCGTGACGCCGCATCCGGCCCGCAAGGCTGGACCTTGGGCGGGTTAATCCTTATATCTTCGCTCAAGAACCAACGCGCCCAGGATCTCCGACAATGGATGTCACCCCCGAGACCGATGCGGAAGGCCAGCCCCTCGTTCCGCCCTCGACCACCGAACACCCGCTCTACGACAGCGTGGTCGAAGCCTGTCGCACCGTCTTCGACCCGGAGATTCCGGTCAATATCTTCGACCTCGGTCTGGTCTACACCATCGTGATCGGCGACGAGAACGAGGTCGATGTCACGATGACGCTGACCGCGCCCGGCTGCCCCGTCGCCGGCGAGATGCCGGGCTGGGTGGCGGATGCCGTCGGCGCCGTGCCGGGAGTCAAGACGGTCGATGTCGAGATGACCTTCTTCCCGCCCTGGGGCATGGAAATGATGTCCGACGAGGCACGGCTGGAACTGGGCTTCATGTAGGCCGCGCGGCCGGGGCTTGACCTCCGGCCGCCACGACCCCAGCTTTGACGTCAGGAAAGGAACCATCCATGTTCGGAATTCCAGGCAAGGCCGCCGTGACCCTGACCCCCGCCGCCGCAAGGCAGATCGCGCGGCTTATGGCGCGCGACGGCACGCAGGGCCTGCGCATCGGCGTCAAGAAGGGCGGCTGCGCCGGCATGGAATACACCATGGATTACGTCTCCGAACTGAATCCGATGGACGAGGTGGTCGAGGACGGCGAGGCCCGGGTGCTGATCGCGCCGCTGGCGCAGATGTTCCTGATCGGAACCGAGATCGACTATGAGACGAGCCTGCTCGAATCGAAATTCGTCTTCCGCAACCCGAACGTGACCGAGGCCTGCGGCTGCGGCGAGTCGATCCGGTTCGGCGACACCCCCGGCACCTGACCGCCGGCCCCTCGGCGCATTCGTCCGATCCGCCCGGCACAACCGGCCCCTGGGCGGCCCAGCCTGCCTGCGACCCCGTGGCGCGATTGCGCGGGGCTCCAAGCTCGATTAGGCAGGAGGCGCATGAAAAAATGGGGAGCGTGACGATGAAACTTGCCGCCGGGAACTGGAAGATGAACGGCACCGCCGCCGCGCTGGCCGAGGTGAAGGCGCTGCTCGACGCGCATCCCGACCCGGCCTGCGAGATGCTGCTCTGCCCGCCCGCGACGCTGATCGCACAGATGGCCTGGGCGGCCCGGGGATCGGTCCTGAAGGTCGGCGGGCAGGATTGCCACACCGGCACTTCGGGCGCCCATACCGGCGACATCTCGGCCGCGATGCTGGCCGATGCCGGCGCCAGCTATGTGATCCTCGGCCATTCCGAACGCCGCGCCGATCATGGCGAGAGCGATGCGCTGGTGCGCGCCAAGGCCGAGGCCGCCCGCGCCGCCGGGCTGACCGCGGTGATCTGCGTCGGCGAGACCGAGGCCGAGCGCGACGCCGGCCGCACGCTTGACGTGGTGGGCGGCCAGCTTGCCGGATCGGTGCCCGACGGCGCGACCGCAGCGAATACCGTCGTCGCCTACGAACCCGTCTGGGCCATCGGCACCGGCCGCACACCCACGCTGGCCGAGATCGGTGAGGTCCACGGCCATCTGCGCACCCGCCTCGCGGAACGCTTCGGCCCCGGGGCCGCCGGCATGCGCCTGCTCTACGGCGGCTCGGTCAAGCCGTCGAACGCGGCCGAGATCTTCGCGGTTGCCGATGTCGATGGCGCGCTGGTCGGCGGGGCCAGCCTGAAGGCCGCCGATTTCGGCGCCATCGTCGACGCACTTTCCGCCGCGGACTGACCAGCCCGGGTCGCCGGCGGAACAGATCCGGCGACGGCGCGCGCCGACTGTCGGCCCATGACAGCCGCCTCGTTTCCGCCCGTCCCGCCCGCCGCGGCGCAACGCCTTGCTGCCGCGAACCTGATCTGCATGGGGTCGATGCTGATCTGGGCTGCCGGTCTGCCGGCGGCCGATCTGATCATCCCCCTTCTGCCGGCTGAACAGTTGAACGCGCTGCGCCTGGCGCTGGCCGCGCTGGCGCTGCTGCCGGTCTGGCTGGCCATCGACGGCGGGGGCGCGTTGCGCCGCGCCGACTGGCGGAAGGGGATCGGCGTCGGCAGCTTTCTCGGCCTCGGCGCCTGGTTTCTCGTCCTCGGCCAGGCGCGGACCGATGCCGTCACCGTCGCCGTGATCTCGGCCACGCTGCCCGTGGTCGGAATCGGGCTGGAAATCCTGCTCGACCGCCGCCGCCTGACCCTGCCGCTCGTCGCCGGCATCGCGCTGTCGGTGGTCGGCGGCATTCTCGCGCTCGACCTGACCGGTGGCCTCGCCTTCGGGATCGGGGCGCTGTTCTGCCTAGGCTCGGTGGTCTCCTTCGCGCTTGGCTCGCGGCTGACCGTCACCGCCTTCCCGACGCTTTCGCCGGCCGGACGCACGGCGATCACCATTTCCGGCGCCGCGGCGATGGCGATCCTGATCGCGCTGGCCGGAATGGCCCTGCAGGGGCCGGGGCCGGGCTTTGCCGGCTGGGGCTGGCGCGAGGTGGCGGCATTGCTGGCCTATTCCGTCGGCTGCCTCGCCGTCAGCCAGCTGATGTGGATCGTCTCGGTCGAGCGGCTGGGGATCGGGATGTCGTCGCTGCACATCAATGCCGCGCCGTTCTATGTCATGCTGATCCTGTTCCTGTTTGGCGGAGACTGGAGCTGGACCCGCGCCGCCGCCGCCGCATTGGTGGGGTTGGGTGTCCTGATCGCGCAGGGTATCGTTCCGCTCCGCCGCCGCTGAGAGGCTCCGATGCAGACACTGCACCAATCGCCGACCGACCCTGCCTTCGTGCAGGATCCCTGCAGCTTCTATGAACGCGCCCGGCCCGCGGGGCGGTTCTTTCTCTGGCAGGACTACGGCCTTGTCTGCACCGGCCATGCCGCGGCGGTGAATGCGATCCTGCGCGACCGCCGCTTCGGCCGTGAAATCCCGCCCGAACTGCAACCCGACATCCCGCCGCATCAGGCGCCGTTCTACGCCGTCGAGGCGCATTCGATGCTGGAACTGGAGCCGCCGCGCCACACCCGGCTGCGCAATCTGGTGCTGCGTGCCTTCACCTCGCGCCGGATCGCCGCGCTGGCCCCCGAGATCGCGGTGCTTTGCGACGAATTGACCGCAGCCCTGCCGGCCGCAGAGGGGTTCGACCTGCTGACAGCCTATGCCCAGCCGCTCCCCGTCCGCATCATCGCCCGCCTCCTCGGCGTGCCAGAGGCGATGGCCCCCGACCTGCTGCGCTGGTCGAATGCGATGGTGGGCATGTATCAGGCCCGCCGGACGCGGGAGATGGAAGACGCCGCCGCCCGGGCCGCCGCCGATTTCTCCGATTTCCTGCGCGGCTATGTCGAACGCCGGCGGGAGGAACCGAAGGACGACCTGATCACCCATCTGATCGCGGCCGAGGCCGAGGGCGAGCGGCTCTCGCCCGACGAGCTGATCGCAACCTGCATCCTGCTGCTGAACGCCGGCCATGAGGCGACGGTCCATACGATCGGCAATGGCGTGAAGACATTGCTCGAAACCGCGACGCCGGCTGCGGCGCTGTCCGGCACGGCGCTGACGGGCACCGTCGAGGAAATCCTGCGCTTCGATCCGGCGCTGCATCTCTTCACCCGCTGGGCCTATGAGGAGGTCGAGGTCTTCGGCCAGACCTTCCGCCGCGGCGACCGGATCGGTCTCCTGCTTGCCATGGCAAACCGCGATCCGCAGATCTGGGACGACCCCGCCCGCTTCAACCCCGCACGCCCGGCACGGCCGTTGCTCACCTTCGGCGCGGGGCTGCATTTCTGCATCGGCGCGCCGCTTGCCCGGCTGGAACTGCAGATCGCCCTGCCGAAGCTCTTCGCCGCCTGCCCCGCGCTGCGGCTCGTCGAACCGCCGGCCTATGCCGATGTCTACCACTTCCACGGGCTGAAGCGGCTGATGGTCGCCCGCCCCCCCTGAAACCCAGCCGCCCCCGCGCCCGCATCCGAAACACCCGGCCCGAACCCGCCGCCCCCTTCTTCTCTGGCCAAATATCCCGGGGGTCCGGGGGCTGGCCCCCGGCCCGCGCCGCAGGCCCCGCCCCCGTCGCCCCCCTTCGCGCGCCCGATTACAGCGGCAGCATCGTGGTCGACTTGATCTCTTCCATGCTGAGCAGCGCCGTCACATTGTAGATCCGCACCTCGGAAATCAGCGCCTGATAAAACTGGTCATAGGCGCGGGCATTTCGGACCCGCACCTTCAGGATATAGTCGATATCGCCGGCCAGGCGATGCGCCTCCAGCACCTCGGGGCGCTCCTTCAGCGCCTTGAGGAACCGCCGCTGCCAGTCGGCCTCGTGCTCCGAGGTGCGGATCAGCACGAAGAAACAGGCCTCCAGCCCCAGCGCCTCGGCATCGAGAATCGCGGTCTGCCGCAGGATCACGCCCTGTTCGCGCATCCGGCGTATCCGGTTCCAGACCGGCGTCTTCGAGGACCCGACCTTGCGGGCGATCTCGTCCAGTGACTGGCTTGCGTCCGATTGCAGCTCGGACAGAATTTTCCTGTCCAGATCATCCAGCGGGGCGGCCATTCCGAAAATTCCCTTGATGGCGGAACCAGGTTCCAACTGGCGGCAGTATCGGAACATATTTCCTTATATTCAAGCTTGTATGGCAATTACACGGGATAATGTTCTAAATTCCATCCGAACCCGCAGCGATTCAGGCCCGCCATGACCGACCAGCCCCGTCTCCATCCCGTCCTTTTCGCCGGTGCCGGCCCGGGCGCGGCCGAGCATCTGACGCTGGGCGTCCTGCAGGCGCTTGCCGCGGCCGAGGTGGTGATCCACGACCGGCTGGTCGGCGCCGAGGTCCTGGCGCTGATCCCCGCCGGGGCGCGGCGGATCGATGTCGGCAAGGAAGGCTTCGGCCCCTCAACCACACAATCCGCGATCAATGCCCGGATCCTGGCCGAGGCGCAGGCGGGCCACCGCGTCGTGCGGCTGAAGGGCGGCGACCCCGGCATCTTCGGCCGGCTCGACGAAGAGATCGCGGCGCTGGAGACCGCCGGCCTGGCCTTCCGCATCCTGCCCGGCCTGACCGCCGCCTCCGTCGCCGCCGCAAGCCTCGGGCAAAGCCTGACCAGCCGCGGCCGCAACCGCGGCCTGCGCATCCTGACCGGCCATGACATGACGGGCTTTGCCGAACAGGACTGGCGCGCGCTTGCCCGCCCCGGCGAGGTGGCGGCGATCTACATGGGAAAGGCCGCCGCGCGCTTTCTGCAAGGCCGGCTGATGATGCATGGCGCCGATCCCGCGACGCCCCTCACCCTGGTCGAAAATGTCTCGCACCCCGACGAACGCCTGCATGCCACGACGCTGGCCGGGCTGCCGGCCGCAGCCGGCCTCTGTCAGGGACCGGCCGTCATCCTTCTTGGCCTCGCCCCGCGCGCGGCCGTCCAAGCCCTTCCGCAATTGAACGAGGCCCGCGCATGAGCCGCTTCACCCCGAAAGTCGTGACCGCCAACGCCCTGGTCGAAGGCGATGTGGTCTATCTGACCGCCGACGACCGCTGGACCCGCCACCTGACCGAGGCAGAACTGATCGAAGACGAGGCCCATGGCCAGTTGCGCCTGCTGCATGCCACCGGGCAGAAGCTCGCGGTCGTGGGCGCGGTGCTGGCCGATGCCCGCCCCGGCCCGAACGGCCCCGAACCCGGCCATTTCCGCGAGGCCTTCCGCGCCCGCGGCCCTTCCAACCGTTTCCACGGCAAACAGGCGGATCTTCGTCATGTATGATTATTCCGATTTCGACGAAGCCTTCGTCCGCGCCCGCGTCGCGCAGTTCTCGTCCCAGATCGCCCGACGGCTGGACGGCAGCCTGACCGAGGACGAGTTCCGGCCGCTGCGGCTGATGAACGGGCTCTACCTGCAACTTCACGCCTATATGCTGCGGATCGCCGTGCCCTATGGCACGCTGAACCCGGGCCAGTTGCGCCAGCTTGCCCATATCGCCGAGACCTGGGACAAGGGCTACGGCCATTTCACCACCCGGCAGAACATCCAGTTCAACTGGCCGAAGCTGACCGACGTTCCCGCCGTGCTGGCGGCGCTGGCCGATGTGGGGATGCATTCGATCCAGACCTCGGGCAATTGCGTGCGCAACGTCACCGCCGACCATTTCGCCGGGGCCGCCGCCGACGAGATCGCCGACCCCCGGCCTTATGCCGAACTGCTGCGGCAATGGTCGACCGACCATCCCGAGTTCCAGTTCCTGCCGCGCAAGTTCAAGATCGCCATTTCCGGCGCGACCGAGGACCGCGCGGCGATCGCCGCGCATGACATCGGGCTGCAACTGGTACGCAGCGCGGCCGGCGAAACGGGGTTCCGCGTCCTGGTCGGCGGCGGTCTCGGCCGCACGCCGCTGCTGGGCCTGAAGGCGCGGGATTTCCTGCCCGAGGCCGATCTTCTGCCCTATGTCGAGGCGGTGCTCAGCGTCTACAACACGCTGGGCCGGCGCGACAACAAGTTCAAGGCGCGCATCAAGATCACCATGCGCGAGATCGGCGAGGACGCCCTGCGCGCCATGATCGAGGCCCGCTTCACCGAGTTGCGGCCGCTGTTCGGCGGCGCCGACCGGGTGCTGCTGGACGACATCCGCGCGGCCTTCGCGCCGCCGGTGCTGCGCCGGGCACCGACCGCCGGCTATGAGGCCGCCCGGCGCGCCGATCCGGTGTTCCGCTCCTGGAGCGACACCAACCTTGCGGCGCATCGCGATCCCGACCATGCCATCGTCACCATCAGCCTCAAGGCCCATGGCGAGACCCCCGGCGATGCCACGGCCGACCAGATGCGCCGGGTGGCGGATCTGGCCGAGCGTCTGGGCCATGGCGACATCCGCGTCAGCCATGAGCAGAATCTGGTCCTGCCGCATGTTCACAAGGCCGATCTTCCGGCGCTGCATGCTGCGCTGCGCGAGGCGGGGCTGGCCACGGCGAATGTCGGGCTTCTCTCGGACATCATCGCCTGCCCGGGCATGGATTATTGCACGCTGGCCACCGCCCGCTCGATTCCCGTCGCGCAGGACATCGCGCTGCGGCTGCGCGCCATCGAGGCCGATGTCGGGCCGCTTAAGATCAAGATCTCGGGCTGCATCAACGCCTGCGGCCATCATCACGTCGGCCATATCGGCATTCTCGGCCTCGAAAAGGCGGGGGTGGAAAGCTATCAGATCACGCTCGGCGGTTCGGCCGCCGGCCTGCCCGCCGTGGGCGAGAAGGCCGGCCCCGGCTTTGCCTATGACGAGATCGGGCCGGCGGTGGAGCGGCTGGTCACGGCCTATCTGGATCTGCGCGAAACCCCGCAGGAGGAATTCCTGCAAACCTTCCGCCGGCTTGGGGCGGCGCCGTTCCAGCAGGCGCTTTACGGTCGTGAGGGTACGCGCGATGCCGCGTGACAGCCATTCCCTGTCGCTCGGCGCCCGGGTCTCGGCATTGAATGCCCGCTACCGCCATCATGCGGCGGTGGCGGTGCTGGAACATGCGCTGCGCGACGCCGACCTCGGGCAGGTGGCGCTGGTGTCGTCCTTCGGGGCGGAATCGGTGGTGCTGCTGCATCTGGTCTCGGTTGTGGCGCCCGAGACCCCGGTCCTGTTCATCGACACCCGGATGCTGTTTCCAGAGACGCTGGCCTATCAGCGCGACCTGGCCGAGCGGCTGAACCTTTGCGACCTGCGCACGATCCGCGCCCATCCGCTGCGGGTGGCGGCCAGCGACCCCGAGGGGCTGCTGCACCGCACCGATACCGATGCCTGCTGCCACCTGCGCAAGGTGGTGCCGCTTGAGCGCGCGCTCGATGGTTTCGACGGCTGGATCACCGGCCGCAAGCGATTCCAGAACGCCGGGCGCGGCACGCTCGACTTCTTCGAGGCCGAGGGCGAGACGCGGATCAAGGTCAATCCTCTGGCGCATTGGGGGCGCGAGGATGTCGAGGATTACATGGTGAACAACCGCCTGCCCCGGCATCCGCTGGTGGCGCGCGGCTATCCCTCGATCGGCTGCGCGCCCTGCACCAGCCCGGTCGCCGCCGGCGAGGATCCGCGCTCGGGCCGCTGGCGCGGGCAGGAGAAAACCGAATGCGGCATCCATTTCGTCAACGGCCGGATCGTCCGGCCGGGGCAGGAGAATGCCGCCTGATGCGCCCGGCCGCCTTGGCGCGGCCGGCCGCAGCCTCCGATGGAACTTGTCGTCAAAGGAACCCGCCCGATGAGCGTGATCGTCACCGATACCGGCTTTGCCCCCGCCCCCGACCGGCACCTGCCGGGCCCGGCCGACCTGGACGGCGCGGCCGAGGTCGACCTGGCCAATACCGACGACCCCGAGGTGCTCAGGCCGCATCTGGCGCGGCTGACGCTGGTCCGCGTGGCCTTTCCGGCCTTTGCCGATGGCCGCGGCTTCACGCTGGGCCGGCGCCTCAGGGCGATGGGCTATCGTGGCCGGCTGCTGGCGCTGGGTCCGGTGATCGCCGACCAGTATCCGATGCTGCGCCGGCTGGGCTTCGACGGGGCCGAGATCCCCGAGGATCTGGCCGCGCGCCAGCCGCCGGCACAATGGGCGACCGGTCCCGCGGCGCGCGATGTCGCGCGCGACTACCAGTCGCGGCTGCGGGCCTGAACCGGCCGCCGCGACATATTCACCCCCCTGCATGAGATGACGCGGGATGCGGGCTTCCCCTCCGGGTTCCCCTCCCCTAGAAAGGCTGCGCGACGATGACAGAGGCTGCATTCATGGATGCCCCGGCCGAAAAGCCCGCGAAACCGCATCTTCCCGATGCGCAGACCGTCACCGAGGTGACGCATTGGACCGACCGGCTGTTCAGCTTCCGGGTGACGCGCCCGCGGAGCCTGCGCTTCCGCTCGGGCGAGTTCGTGATGATCGGCCTGCTGGACGCGCGGGGCAAGCCGCTCCTGCGCGCCTATTCCATCGCCTCGCCCGCCTGGGACGAGGAGCTGGAGTTCTATTCGATCAAGGTGCCCGACGGCCCGCTGACCTCGCGCCTGCAACATATCAAGCCTGGCGACGAGATCATCCTGCGCCCCAAGCCCGTGGGCACGCTGGTGCATGACGCGCTTTTGCCGGGCAAGCGGCTGTGGTTTCTTGCCACCGGCACCGGGATCGCCCCCTTCGCCAGCCTGATGCGCGAACCCGAGACCTATGAGAAATACGATCAGGTCATCATGATGCATACCTGCCGCGAGGTGGCCGAACTGGAATATGGCCGCCGGCTGGTGGAGGGGCTGAAGGACGATCCGCTGATCGGCGATCTGGTGGGCGACAAGCTTCTGTATTACCCGACCTGCACCCGCGAGGCGTTCCACCACATGGGGCGCGTCACCGACAATCTCGCCTCGGGCAAGGTCTTTGCCGATCTCGGCCTGCCGGCGATGACCCCGGCCGACGACCGGGCGATGGTCTGCGGCTCGCTGGCCTTCAACGTCGACGTGAAGACGATCCTTGAAGGGTTCGGGCTGCACGAGGGCGCCAATTCCGATCCGAAGCAGTTCGTGGTGGAAAAGGCCTTCGTCGGCGACGGGATCTGACGCGGGCGCCTCGGTGCGTGCAAGGCAAAGGCCCCGGGGGGTGTACACCCCCCGGGGCCTTTCGTTTGGCGGGCCTTTCGTTTGGCCCGGTCCGTTTTGCCCGGCTCATCCGGCCCGGCTCGTCTGGTCCGGTCATCCGCCTGAACCTGCCGCGGGTCCGGCCTTCGTCAGGCCGGACCCTGCGCCTCGCCGGGCTTACATCCCCAGCGCGGCCTTCACCTGCGCCACGGTCGAGGCGACCAGCGCCGGATTGGCCTTGGCGGCCTCGACGGCGGCCTTCAGCGCGGTCTTGGTGGCCTCGTCCAGCGACGAACCGTCGATCAGCCCCAACACGGAATCGGCGTTGAAATTCGCCGGATCCAGCGCGGCCGCCGCGGTATCGGTGGCAGCGGCACCGCTGCCGGTGGCTTCGGCAACCGCACCCTCGACCGCGGTAGCCGTGGCATCCGCGGCCTGTTCGGCGGCACCGGCGGCCTGCTCGGTTGCCCCCTCGACGGCGGAAGCCGCGGCATCGGCCGCCTGTTCGGTGGCATCGGCGGCACTTTCGGCCGCACCCGCAGCGGCATCGACCGCTTCGGTCGCAGTGCTGGCCGCGGCATCGGCAGCCGTACCCGCGGCGCCGGCGGCCTGGTCCACGGCCTCGGCCGCGGCATCGGCGGCGTCGGATGCGGCATCGCCCGCAACCTCGGCCGCGGTACCGGCCGCAGCGGCGGCATCCTCAGCGGCGCCCTGGACGGCACCGGCTGCGGCCTCGGCGGCCTTCGCCGCCTCTTCCTCGGCCGCCTTGGCGGCGGCAGCAGCATCGTCCTCGGCCTTCTTGGCGGCCGCAGCCGCGTCTTCCTCGGCTTTCTTGGCCGCGTCTTCCGCAGCCTTCGCGTCAGCCGCTGCCTTTTCCTCGGCAGCCTTCTGGATCGCGGCCGCTTCCTGTGCCGGCTTATAGCTGAACTGATAGTAGCCACCCGCCGCCAGCAGAACGACGATGGCGCCGATGATCACACCCTTGTTCATATCATGTCTCCCATGCCCGGCAAACAGCACCGGATGATCCGGGTATGGCATCCGATGCGGGATTTGAAAAGTCCGGCCGGCCGCATCTTCCGGAAATCCGCTGAAAGCGCGGGTTGAAAGGTGCGGCCCCGAAGGATAAATTCGCGCGCGCAGTAACCTCACAAGGACCACAGCCATAGGACGCCGTCCCCACAATGCCCCGCCCCAGCGCGATACCGGCCCACGCATCAACGACCGCATTCGTGCGCCAGAAATCCGCCTGATCGGCGCCGACGGCGAGAACGTCGGCGTGGTCACGCCGGCGCGTGCGCTGGCGATGGCGCAGGAGGCAGGGCTCGATCTCGTCGAGATCTCGCCCAATGCCGTTCCCCCGGTCTGCAAGATCATGGATTTCGGCAAGTTCAAGTACGAACAGCAAAAACGCGAGGCCGAGGCGCGCAAGAAGCAGAAGATCATCGAGATCAAGGAAATCAAGTTCCGTCCCGGCACGGACGATCACGATTACCAGGTCAAGATGCGCTCGGTCCTGAAGTTCCTCGAAGAGGGCGACAAGGTGAAGGTGACGCTGCGCTTTCGCGGCCGCGAGATGGCGCACCAGGAACTCGGGCTGGAACTGCTGAACCGGGTCGCCGGCGACGTGGGCGACAGGGGCAAGGTCGAATCGATGCCTCGGCTGGAAGGCCGCCAGATGGTGATGATGGTGGCGCCGCGGTAACGCGCCCGACCGCGCAGCCGCGGCCAGAGGCCGGCCGGCCAGCGCATGCCGCTCAAGGAAAAAGGGCCCCCGGCGGGGGCCCTTTTCTTTTGCCCTTGCGGCGCGTTCTGCCCTCGCAGCCCCCGCGCCTGCCCCGCCGCGCCACGCGCGCCCCGTATCCGGCGGCACGCGGTCAGTTCGCGGCCATCCGCATCAGCGGCGTGATCAGGCGCACGACCACGCGGCGGTTCGCGCGTTCGTCGTCATCGGAATCCACCTTCAGCTCGCTTTCGCCATAGCCCTGCACCACCAGGTTTTCCGGCGGGATGGCGAAATATTCCGTCAGCGCCAGCGCCAGCGATTCCGCGCGCCGGTCCGACAGCAGCAGGTTCGACGCGGCCGAGCCCACCGCATCGGTATGGCCCTCGATCAGGAAGACATTGCCGGGGTTCGATGCCATCAGGTTCTGCATCAGCCGCCCGAGGTCGGCCAGCTTGCGCGCCTCGCTCGCCCTGATCACCGACGAGCCGGTATCGAAGGTGATCGAATCGACCTCCACCGTCGCCGCCAGCGCCCGGACCTGGGCGATCTCGCGGATCTGGCGCAGGCTGAACTTCCGGCCAAGGCTTTCGGCCTCGATCGCGGCCAGTTCCGCCTTCAGCGCCGCATCGCCGTCCGAGGCCGAGATCGTCACCCGGTCGGGTTTCGGCTTCGGCAATTCGCTGATCACGATGGGCGCCTCGGGCACGAGGTCGTCGATCAGCACGGTTTCAAAGCCCTGGGCATCGTAGGAACTGCGGCGCAGCACCCGGCCGGAGGCGTCGCGGATCGTGACGACCTTGCTGCCATCCTCGCGGCTGACCACCGTCCGGGTGGAACCGTCGCTGTAGGTCTCGGTCTTGGCCTCGACGCCGGGGCGGCGCAGGATGGCGTCATCGTCCTTGTAGATGGCATAGTCGCCCTCGGCATCCTCGATCACCACGCGGTCGCCGGTGTTCGAGACGACCTTGCGCTCGTCCTTCTTGCCCTCGTTGATCACCGCACCAACGACCAGGGCGCCCAGGGCCAGAAGCCCCACCTTCTCCAGATCCGACAGGCCGGATTTCTTGCCCTCCGAGACCACGGTGGGGGCGGCGGCGAATTCCTCGTCCGAGGTGCGGGCGCTTTCGGCGGTCACGACCTCGGTCGTCACCGCCACGGGCTCGGGCGCGGCGGCCGCGGGCGACGTCTCTCCCGTTGCCTCCGTGCCTTCGGCAGGCGCCTCCGTGCCGGCCGCTGCAGCCACTGCCGCCGCGGCGGCGGCGACCAATGCGGCGGCGGGGTCGGTCGCCGCCGCCGTATCGCCGCCCTCCGCGGTCGCGCCCTCTCCGGGGGCAGTTTCGGCCACCATCGGCGCCGAAAGGATCTCGGTCAGCATATCGACCGCCGCCCCCTCCGGCACCGGGATATCGACCGGCTCGACCGGCGGCACGGCCTCGGCCGCGGCCAAGGCAGCCTCATCGGCCGCTTTCTGGGCGGCTTCTTCCGCGGCCTTTTGTATCGCCGCTTCATCGGCGGCCTTCGCGGCTTCTGCCGCCGCAGCCTCGTCGGCCGCCTTCTGCGCCGCTTCCTCCGCCGCCTTCGCGGCCTCCGCCGCCGCAGCCTCGTCGGCCGCCTTCTGCGCCGCTTCCTCCGCCGCCTTCGCGGCCTCCGCCGCCGCAGCCTCATCGGCCGCCTTCTGCGCCGCCTCTTCCTCCGCCTTCGCGGCCTCCGCTGCCGCAGCCTCGTCGGCCGCCTTCTGCGCCGCCTCTTCCTCCGCCTTCGCGGCCTCCGCCGCCGCAGCCTCATCGGCCGCCTTCTGCGCCGCTTCCTCCTCCGCCTTCGCAGCCTCGTCGGCCGCCTTCTGCGCCGCCTCTTCCTCCGCCTTCGCGGCCTCCGCCGCCGCAGCCTCGTCGGCCGCCTTCTGCGCCGCCTCTTCCTCCGCCTTCGCGGCCCCCGCCGCCGCAGCCGCAGCCGCGGCCTCCTGCAATTGCCGCGCGATCGCCTCGATATCGCAGGGTTCCTCGGCCGTGGGCGTGCAGAGAACCGCGCCATCCGGCCCGATCACCGTGCCGTCTTCGGCCAGCGTCTGCGCCCCTGCGGGCATCGTGTGGAAGGAACCGAGTGCCACCGACAGCGCGGTGGAAGAGATGAGGATCTTGCGCATCGTTCTTCCCTGTTGGCCGCCTCCTGCCTGCGGGCCGATTCCCCCGGACATGGACAGCATTGGCCCCGGTCATAGCCGACCAAGGGCATGTTATGCGATAGCAACCCCCGCCCGGCGCCCCGGTTCCCCCCGCTATCCGATAACGCCGACCTCTTCGGCAAGAAAGGCGCGGAACGAGGCCAGCGGCGCCCGCGGCGCCCGCGCCTCGGGCCAGACGAGATAATAGGCGCCCTGCGCGCCGACCGCCGGCCCGCAGACCGGCACCAGCCGCCCGGCCGCCAGATCCGCCCCGATCAGGAAGGTGGGCAAGAGCGCCACCCCCATGCCATGGATCGCCGCCTGGGCCATGGTGGCGAACTGGTCGAACAGCATGGCGGGCGGGCGCTGGCCGGAATGGCCGTGATGCGCCAGCCAGCGGCCCCAGTCGCCGGTGCGGCTTTCCAGTTGCAGCAGCGGATATGACAGGACGGAATGCGCCCCCGCCAGCGGCAGCGGCACAAGATCCGGGGCAGCCACCGCCAGCACCTCCTCCTCCATCAGTTTCAGAAAGCCCGCGCCGGGCCAGTCCTGCCGCCCGTAATGAACCGCCGCATCGAAGGCTGTCGGCGCAAAGTCGAAGGGGCGCAGCCGCGTCGACAGATTCACCGTGACCTCGGGGTGGCGCGCGGCAAACCGCGCCAGCCGCGGCGCCAGCCAGTACATCCCGAAGGCCGGCAGAATCGCCAGATTCAGCGCCCCACCCTGTGGATTGGCCCGCAGCGCCAGCGAGGCATCGGTCACGATCTTCAGCGCCTTGCGCACCTCGGCCACAAAGTCGCGCCCCGCCGGCGTCAGGCTCAGCCGCTGGTTTTCCCGCAGGACCAGCGCCACGCCCAGCTGCCCCTCAAGCACCTTCAGCTGTTTCGACACCGCCCCCTGCGTCAACGCCAGTTCCGCCGCCACCGCCGAGGCGGTTCCCAGCCGCTCCAGCGCCTCCAGCGCCAGAAGCGAGGGGATCGAGGGCAGATAGCGGCGCGGAATCATATGAGTTTTCCTCATGAAGCCTCGACCCCGTTTCGATAGAACGGAGACGAATTTCATGCAAGACTGCGCGCAGCCCGCCCAAAGGAGTCTGCGATGACCGACCGCCCGAAACTGAAAGCCAAGGATGCCCCCGACCTCGCCCGGTTCGACTGGGAGGATCCCTTCCGCCTGAACGATCAGCTGACCGAGGACGAACGCGCGATGCGCGACGCGGCCCATGCCTATGCCCAGGAAAAGCTGCAACCCCGTGCCATCGCCGCCTTCCGCGAGGAAAAGACCGATCCGGAAATCTTTCGCGAAATGGGCGGGATGGGCCTTCTCGGCGTCACCATCCCCGAGGAATACGGCGGCCTCGGCGGCTCCTATGTCGCCTACGGCCTGATCGCCCGCGAGGTCGAGCGCGTGGATTCCGGCTATCGCAGCATGATGTCGGTGCAATCCTCGCTGGTGATGTATCCGATCTACGCCTATGGCACCGAGGAGCAGCGGAAGAAATACCTGCCAAAACTGGCCTCGGGCGAATGGATCGGCTGTTTCGGCCTGACCGAACCCGATGCCGGTTCCGACCCCGCCGGCATGAAGACCGTCGCCCGGAAGACCGCAGGCGGCTATGTGCTGAACGGCACCAAGATGTGGATCTCGAACGCCCCCATCGCCGATGTCTTCGTGGTCTGGGCCAAATCCGAAGCGCATGGCGGCAAGATCCGCGGCTTCGTTCTCGACCGCGGCACCAGGGGCCTGTCCGCCCCCAAGGTCGGCGGCAAGCTCTCGCTGCGCGCCTCGATCACCGGCGAGATCGTGATGGAGAATGTCGAGGTCGGCGAGGAGGCGCTCCTGCCCTTCGTCCAGGGGTTGAAGGGCCCGTTCGGCTGCCTCAACCGCGCTCGCTACGGCATCGCCTGGGGCGTTCTCGGCGCGGCGGAATTCTGCCTCCATGCCGCGCGGCAATACGGGCTCGACCGCAAGCAGTTCGGCAAGCCCCTCGCCGGGACGCAGCTTTACCAGCTGAAACTCGCCAATATGATGACCGAGATCAGCCTCGGCCTGCAAGGCTGCCTGCGCGTCGGCCGGCTGATGGACGAGGCCAATGCCGCACCCGAGATGATCTCGATCATCAAGCGCAACAACTGCGGCAAGGCGCTCGACGCCGCGCGGCTGGCGCGCGACATGCATGGCGGCAACGGCATCCAGGAGGATTTCCAGGTCATCCGCCATATGGTGAACCTCGAAACCGTGAACACCTACGAAGGCACCCACGACGTCCACGCGCTGATCCTCGGCCGCGCCATCACCGGCCTGCAAGCCTTCTTCTGATCGCCGCCGGGCCGCGGGAAAACCCGCGGCCCCCAACGTCACCCCACGCCACTGCCGCAGACCGCCCCCGGAAGATTACCCCCGGAAACGCATCTTTCCTCTTGATCCAGATACCCCCGCCTGAGGCCCCTTTCCGCACCCGGCCGCAACCGTACCGCGCCGGAATCCGCACCCTTCCTCTTGACCAAAATACCCCCCCGCCGGAGGCGCCTTTCCCACCGCGCCGCCGGATCACCCGGCCGCAGCCCCGTCGCCCGACCGATACCCCGGATCGCCGGGCCGCAGCGGAATCGGCGCCAGCCGCGGGTCTATGCCGTGCTGCTTCAGCAGCTTGCCCAGCACGCTTCTCGGCCGCGGAATGCCTCCCGGCTCATGCGTCACGATCCGCCGCCGCATCCGCCGGCCATAGAAATGGATTGACAGGCTCTCCTCGGTGATCTGTCCCGAGGCGTCCCATCCCGGCCGCAGCAGCAGCCGGCGGTCCCTGAAGGCCACCGGATACAATGTCATCGGCGGCATCGAGAAGCGCACCTCGCCGGTTTCCTTGAGGTAATGTGTCAGCGCCATCGGCCCCCAGACGCCCCAGGGCATCTGCCCGGCATGCATCGGTGTGCCGCGCGCAGCGGCAGCCTCCAGCTCGGCGCGTTTCTCGCCCTGAAGGAAGGGTGGGATGCGATGGGGGTCGGCGGTCAGTTCGATCAGCCGGCCCAGGGTCTCGCTGTCGCGCGGCAGGGCCAGAACTCCGGAATAGATGTCCTTGCTGTCGCCCCAGGCATGGAAATGCCCCTCGCGCGGCACATGCGGGCGCAGGCAATAGGCATCGGTATCGGCCCAGATCGTGCGGTCCAGCTTTGCCAGCATGTTGTAGCGGAAGGAATCCGACTGCGGCGCCGGACTGCCCGAAGTTTCGTGCACCACGTCCTTCTGGACCGGCATGATCTCGCCCGCATCGGCCACCTCGATGCCCGGCGGCACATTCGTCACCCCGTCATAGGTGTAAAGCTTCACATGATGGCCGGCCGCGACATAGGAGACAAGGCAGAGCTGCTCCAGAAAGCTGAGCGGCCCGCCGATCCACAGGGCGGCAATCTGATGGTCTGGCACGGGCATGGGGCATCACCGTTCAAGCTTGTCCTGCCGCGAAGACTAGCGGCGATGCGCCCGGCGACGAAGCCCGGCAGGGGCGATTGCCGGCGGGCGAGTCCGCGGCGCAACACCCGGGGCCCCGATCACACGGCGAGGACCGGCCCGGGGCTGGGACGGCGCGGCCGGCCATGCTAGCAAGGCGGGGATCGGCGGGCCACGGGTCCGTTGGGGGGGGCCGGGCCATGCAGCATGAGGTGATGCCGTCACAGGAGATCGGCGCCGCGGGCGGCGTGCGGTTTCTCGACGGGCTGGCCGATGGCCGCGGCCGGGTGCGGCTTTTTCTCGGCGGCCTGGCGGCGGATGCCGTTGCGGCCCCGGGCCTTGACGAGATCCGCCAGATCGCCGGCGGGCTGCGCCTTGCCGCCCCGGGCGGCCCCGGCCCGTTCCCGCTTGCGCTGGCGGATGGCAGCCACCACCTGCTTCCGGTGACGGCCGACGGCACCGCGCGCTTTGCGGACAAGCGGGTGCTGCTGGTCCTGCGGGTCGGCGAAAGCCCGGCGCAGCTTGCGGAGATCCTGCTCTGGCACGCACAAAGCCACGGCGCCGAGGCGGCGCTGGTGGTCAACCGGGCTCCGGGGGATGCCGGCGCCGCCTTCGCCCGCGATCTGGCGGCCCTGACCGGCGACCATCTCCTGCTGACCGTGGCCGATCTCTCTCTTCCCTCGGGCGAGGCCGGCGCCGGCCCCGAGACCCATCCCTGCCTTGCCCCCGATGCGCCGGGCAAGGGCCGCATGGCCCGCCCCGATCCCGATCCCTGGCGCGCGCCGCTGACCGAGGGCATCCTCTATGACTGGATGAAATGGCGCTACCTCGCCCGGGCGCGGTCGGTCGTCAGCCTCGAGGCCTGCGACATCCTTCCCGCCGCGACGGGCGCCGCCGTCGTCGAGCAGGCCGAGGCCGGGGGCATCCTCGCCCTCGCCGGGCGCCGCGCCTATCCCTGGCGGGTGCGTCCGGGCGCCGAGCCGCGGGCCGGCGACCATATCTGCCGGATGTTCGATACCCCCGGCGGCGCCCTGCGCTGGGCGGTCGCGCCGGGCAGGGTCGATCCCGACGCCATCTGGCGCGCCCGCCGCATCCCCGGCCTGCGTCCCGCCATGGCCCTGCCGTTCTGGCGCGCCATGGCGCTGCGGGTTTCCGAGGCCGGCGGCCTGCCCCTCGCCCCGAAATCCTCGCTGATCGAGGACGAGGGGCTGATCGCGCTCTCCCGCGCGCTGGGGGCGCGGCCGGTGCGCCCGCCCGCCTCGGCCGCGAAACCCGCCACCGCCCCGGCCGCAGCGGGACAAAGGATCGCCATCGTCACCACGATGAAGAACGAAGGCCCCTTCATCCTGGAATGGCTGGCCTGGCACCGGATGATCGGCGTCACCGATTTCCTGATCTATACCAACGACTGCACCGACGGCACCGACAGGATGCTGCAACTTCTGATGGCCAAGGGCCTGGTCGAGTGGCGCGACAACCCCTATCGGGCGGTGGATCTGAAACCCCAGCATGCCGCGCTCCAGGCGGCCGAGGACGAGGCCGTCATCCGCCATGCCGACTGGTCGGTCTGCATGGATGTGGACGAATTCATCAACATCCGGATCGGCGACGGCACCCTGGCCGCGCTCTTTGCCGCGATGGAACAGGCGCTGCCCGGCGCCAACATGATCGCGATGACCTGGCGGCTGTTCGGAAATTCCGAGATCCACGGTTTCGACGACCGTTTCGTCATCGACCAGTTCACCCGCTGCGCCCGCGAGGTGACGCGCAAGCCGCATCAGGCCTGGGGCTTCAAGACGCTGTTTCGCAACATCGAGATCTACCGCAAGCTGGGCGTCCACCGCCCGCGCGGCCTGAAGCCCGATCTGTGGGAAGAGGTCCGCTGGCTGAACGGCTCGGGCCGGCGCCTGCCGAAGGAGATGTTCCGCAACGGCTGGCGCTCCGGGGTCGAAACCTATGGCTACGACTGGGTGCAGCTCAACCACTATGCCGTCCGCTCCGCCGAGAGCTTTCTCGTCAAGCGCGACCGTGGCCGGGTGAACCATGTCGACCGCGACCAGGGCCTGCATTACTGGTTCCGCATGAACCACAACATCGACGAGGACGGCTCGATCCGGCGGATGCTGCCGGCGCTGCGGGCGGAATGGGACCGGCTGACCGCCGATCCCGAGATCCGCGCCGCCCATGCCGCCTGCGTGGCCGCCCATCGCGGCCGCATTGCGGAGCTGCGCGCCACCGCCGATCATGCCGCCTTCTACGACGAACTGACCGGCGCGCGGATGGAACGGCTCTGCCGCCTCCAGCCGCATTTCGGCAGCGCCGTCTTCAACGCCGGCCCCGGCGCGATTCCCGCCGATCTGGACCTGACCGACCCGCCGGAGGATTTCTTCTTTACCACCGACTACGACGGCGAACAGCAGCACTGACGGCGCCGGTGCGCGCGCCCTGCCCAGCCGCGTCGTTGCCCCTCAGCCGCGCGGAACAAGCCCCCAGGCCGCCGCCGTCAGTTCCAGCGACCGCGCCCGCGCCGCCGGATCGTAAAGATCGCACATCAGCATGAACTCGTCGGCCCCGGTCCGCGCCTGCAATGCCTCCAGCCCGGCGCGCACCTCCCCCGGATCGCCCACAGCCGCGCAGGCCAGCATCCGCCCGACCTGCGCCTTCTCGCCCGGCCGCCAATAGCTTTCCATATCGTCGATCGGCGGCTGCATCAGCCGGCGGTCGCCGCGCAGGATGCCGCAAAACCCCTGCTCGACCGTGCTGAACAGCCGCCGCGCCTCGGCGCCGGTCTCGGCACAGACGACCGAACAGCCCACCATCGCATGAGGCCGCGCCAGCCGGGCCGAAGGCTTGAACCGGCTGCGGTACATCGCCAGCGCCTCGTCCAGCATGTCCGGCGCGAAATGGCTGGCAAAGGCATAGGGCAGCCCCAGTTCCGCCGCCAGCGCCGCCCCGAAGGTCGAGGATCCCAGCATCCAGATGTCCACCCCGGCCCCCGGCGCAGGCCAGGCGCGGACCAGACCCGGCTCGACCGCCGGCTCGAACCAGCGCATCAGTTCCACCACATCCTGCGGAAACTGCTGCGAACGTTCCCATGTCGTGCGGATCGCCCGCAGCGTGACCTGATCCGTTCCCGGCGCGCGCCCCAGCCCCAGATCCACCCGGCCGGGAAAGATCCGCGCCAGCGTGCCATATTGTTCGGCGATCACATAGGGCGCGTGGTTGGGCAGCATCACCCCGCCGGCGCCGATCCGGATCCCCCTCGTACGCTGGCCGGCATGGGCCAGCACCACCGATGTCGCGGCCGAGGCGATCGATTCCATGTTGTGATGCTCTGCAACCCAGTAGCGCGCAAAGCCCAGCCGGTCGACCAGCGCCGCGGTCTCCGGCGCGCGGGCCAGCGCATCTGCGGCATCGAAGCCCTCGCGCACCCGCACGAGATCGAGCAGCGACAGCGCAATCCGCTCAGACATGACCTTCCTCCTTCAGCGACAGCACCCCCGACATAAGCACGCAGCCGGTGAAGAGGTAGAGGCCCCAGGCCGTTTCCACCGTCACATGACCCGCGCCCTTGGCGATCACGATGTAAAGCGCGATCAGGAAGACATCGGCCATGGCCAGCCGGCCCAGCACCCGCAGCGCCGGCAGCACCTTTGGCGCCAGAAGCCCGAACTGCAACAGCGCAAGCCCGATCACCTTGGCCAGGGGCGCGAAGACGGCCAGAAACGTCACCAGCAGCGCCAGCGCCGCATCGCTGCCCCAAAGCGCCTGCAACCCGGTGATCACCGAAATCTCCTCCATCCCGAAGACCGGCAACAGCGCGGCCCGCATCAGCGGCGCGAACCAGGCCAGGGGAAACAGGATCAGCAGGGAAAGGTTCAGAAGACGCATGGGCCAGACCTCTCACCCGCCGCCGCGGCCGTCAATCCGCCCTGCCGCTTCCTCTTGACCGAAATACCCCCGCCGGAGGCTCCGCCGGGCGAAATGCCCGCGGCCCGGGCGCGGCAAGGCACCGCCGGCCCGGACCCGGCCCGTATCGCCCCGCGTCAGATGTAATCCTGCCGCTGCAAGCCGTATTTCGCCATCTTTTCGTTCAGCGTGCGCCGCGGCAGGCACAGTTCCTCCATCACCGCGACGATGCTGCCCTTGTGCCGGCGCATGGTATTGTCGATCAGCATCCGCTCGAAAGCCTCGACATATTCCTTCAGCGGCTTGCCCTCCGTCGTCATCGCCGGGCCGCTTGCCTCGTTGTCGGCCATCAGCAGCGAGGCGATGGAGCCGGAGCCGCGCCGGTTCTGCAACACCGCGCGTTCGGCGATATTGACCAGCTGGCGCACATTGCCGGGCCAGGGCGCCTGCATCAGCTGCGCCGCTTCCTGCGCCGTCACCTGCGGCGCATCGCAGCCGTATTCCTCGGAGAACTGTTCGGACAGCCGGGTGAAGAGTTGCAGGATATCCTCGCCGCGCGCGCGCAGCGGCGGCAGGACGATGGTCATCGCGCCGAGGCGATAGAACAGATCCGACCGCAGCGCCTGTTCCAGCGTCACATCGGGGGCATGCTGGTTGCGGATGGCGATGATCCGGGTCTCGGGCGGGGTGCCCTGATCGTTGATGAAGGTCAGAATCCGCGCCTGCAACCCCTGGCTCAGCGCCTCGATATCCTCAAGGCAGAGCGTGCCGCCGCGGGCCTCTTCCACCAGCGGCAGCGCCCCGTCGGCCCCGGGGCCGAACAGTTTCGACGCCAGCTGATCCTCGGACCAGGCCGCGCAGGAAATCGTCACGAACCGCTTCGATCCCCGCGGCCCCACGGCATGCAGCGCATGCGCGACCAGCGTCTTGCCGGTCCCGGTCTCGCCGTCGATCAGCACATGGCTGTCGGCCTGGCCCAGATCGAGGATATCCTCGCGCAGCCGCTCCATCGCCGGGCTCGATCCCACCAGCTTCTTCATGATGGTCGAGCCGTCGGCCAGTTCCCGGCGCAGCGCGCGGTTGTCCAGCGTCATCCGCCGCGCCTGCGTGGCCTTCTTGGCCAGTTCGGTCATCCGGTCGGGGTTGAACGGCTTTTCCAGAAAGTCGAACGCGCCCACCCGCATCGCCTCGACCGCCATCGGCACGTCGCCATGGCCGGTGATCATGATGACGGGCAGGCCGGAATCCTGGCTCATCAGCCGTTTCAGGAAGGCCATGCCGTCCATGCCCGGCATCTTGATGTCGCTGACGATCACGCCGGGAAATTCGGGGCCGATCGCCTTCAGCGCCTCTTCGGCCGAGGGGAATGTCTCGGTGTCGAACCCCGACAGCGCCAGCCACTGGCTGACCGAGGCCCGCATGTCCGCCTCGTCATCGACGATCACCACCTTCATCGCACGTGCCATGACTATTCCGCTGCCTCCTGGTCTTTTGCAAGGATGGGAAGCTGCATCTCGAAGACCGCCCCTCCCTCCTCTCCATTATGGGCGGTGAGCCGGCCGCCCAGATCGGTGACGATGCCCGAGGAAATCGCAAGGCCGAGGCCCACGCCCTCGCCGGGCTTCTTGGTCGTATAGAACGGCTCGAACAGGTTATCGAGATCGGCAATCCCGTGGCCGTTGTCGCGCACGGTCAGCGTGGCGGTTTCCCCGGCCGAGAGAAGAAGGTCGATCTGCGGCGATTTCAGATCCTTCGTCGCATCCAGCGCATTGCGCAACAGGTTGATGATCACCTGTTCGAGACGGATGCGGTCGGCCATCACCATCACCGGCTGGCGCGGCAGGCCGCGGGTGATCTTCACCACCCGCGCCTTCAGCTGCGGCTCCATCATCGCCAGCGCCGAAGAGACGCAGGCGCGCAGGTCGACGGGCTCGAAGGCCTCGCCGCCCTTGCGGGCATAGGATTTCAGTTGCCGGGTGATCGCCCCCATGCGTTCGATCAGATCGTCGATGCGCTGAAAGCTGGACAGCGCCTCGTCCGGGCGCCGGCGCTGCAACAGCAGCCGCGCGCCGGCGAGATAGGTCTTCATCGCGGCAAGGGGCTGGTTCAGTTCGTGGCTGACGGCGGCCGACATCTCGCCCAGGACGGCCAGTTTCGAACTCTGTTCCAGGGTCTGCTCGGCCACCTGCAGGTTCGCCTCCACCTTTTCGCGTTCGGCAATCTCGCGTTGCAGCCGCGCGTTCAGCATCCTCAGTTCCGCCGATTCCCGCTGCAGGCTGGCCGAGCGCGACAGCGCCCGGCGCGACAACAGATAGAAGGTGAAAGACATAAGGATGGCGAAGCCCATGATTTCAAGGGCGAGAATGCCGTTCACCTTTTCGCGCACCGATCCGTAATCGGTGAAGGTGACGATGCGCCAGCCGCGAAACGGGATCCGCGCCTCGGTCTTCATCACCGCCTCGCCGTCCAGATAGGCATCGGGCGTGGGCCTGGCCCAGCCGGTCGTGGCCTTCAGCGCCCGGCTCAGCGCCGACAGGGGTTCGTTCGCGGCCAGCGCCGCGGACAGGTCGCGCCCGCGCCAGGCCGGCACGGTCGAAAGGATCACCGCGCCCTCGCTGTCGGTCACGACGACGGCATCCTGCAACCCCGACCAGGTGCGTTCGTATTTCGCCAGATCGACCGAGACGGTAATCACGCCGCGCAGCTTGCCATCCGAACGCAGGGCGCGGGAATAGTTGAAATCATAGGCCGCGCCGCTCTCGCGCTTGGTGGCGGTGAAGATCGTGTCGTTCGCCCTTTGCGCGGCGACGAAGCTCGGCGCATTGCGGTAGCTGATGCCAAGGACGTTGCGGTTGGTCGCGCTGACCACCCGCCCGTCGGTGTCGAGCAGCAGGATCGAGGCCACGGCGATTTCCTGCTGGACCGCGATCAGCTTGCCCGAGGTGCGGGCGAAATTGGCATCCGACAGCGCCGACAGCAGGTCGGGGTCGCGCGCCAGCAGCAGCGGCACCACCGAGGTGCGCTGCAACTCGCTGACAAGGTTGCCGGAATAAAGCGCCAGCCGGACATCGCTGCGGTTTCTGGTGCTGTCGACGAAACGGTCGGTCAGCCATTTGTTGGAAACCAGCACCACGCCCACGGCGAACAGCACCAGCAGGAAGACGATCAGCTTCCCCCGCCAGGGCAGGCTTTCTGCGGTCTCGGCGGTATCGCTGGATCGGTCGGCATACATGAACGGACTCTAGGTCGCGCCTTCGGGCCGCTTCAAGCGGATGCCCCTCAGGCCAGCGCCATCCCGCGCATCAAGCCGGCGAACAGCGGCGCACCATCGGTCGAGCCGTGCAGCCGTTCGGCCGCGCGTTCGGGATGCGGCATCATGCCGAGGACGCGGCGGTTTTCCGACAGCACCCCCGCGATATCCCCCATCGAGCCGTTGGGATTCTCGCCATAGGCAAAGGCGATGCGGTCGCCGTCGCGAAGTGCGCGCAGGCCTTCGTCGTCGATGGTGAAATTGCCGTCGTGATGGGCGACGGGCAGGGTGATCTCCTGGCCGGCGGCATAGCCTTCGGCGAAGGCCGAAGCGGTGGAGACGACACGCAGCCGGACCGGTTTGCAGACGAACCGGAGGCCGGCGTTGCGCATCAGGGCGCCGGGCAGCAGCCGCATCTCGGTCAGGACCTGAAACCCGTTGCAGATGCCAAGGACGAAGCCGCCGCGGGCGGCATGGTCGCGGATGGCGGCGGCAATCGGCGACTGCGCCGCGATGGCCCCGCAGCGCAGGTAGTCGCCATAGGAAAAGCCGCCGGGCACGCCCACCACGTCGATGCCTTCGGGCAGCGCGGTGTCCTTGTGCCAGACCCGCGCCACCCGGAATCCCGCCTGTTCGAAGGCGACGGCAAGGTCGCGGTCGCAGTTCGACCCGGGGAAGGTGATGACGGCGGCTTTCATGGGCGGCTCACGGCTGGGGCGGAAGGGATGGCCCGCCATACACCCGCCGGCGCGGCAATGCCAGTGTCCCGGCGGCGGGATTCGGCTGGAAGCACAGATGTGATCTGCGCGCAGCCCGGCCCCCCGCCCGGCGGTTGCGGCGGCCCGGATCGGGCGCCACCATCCCGGTTCGGGGCGGGTACGGCATCTTCCGCGGCGCCGGAATCGGTCAGCGGCGGGGGGACGGGGTCAGGCATTCCGGCATTTGATCAGGCCTGACCCGCCTGCTCCGCCTCGATCAGTTTCACCAGCGTCCAGAGCGTGCGGTTGACCGGCACGGCGATGCCCAGCGCCTCGCCGCGGCGCACCACCTCGCCGTTCAGGAAGTCGATCTCGGACGGCTTGCCTCGCAGCAGATCCTGCGCCGTCGAAGACATCTGCGCCGGCATCGTGCCGGCCAGGGCCCGGACGGATTCCCACAGATCCGCCGGCAGCGCGATACCCTCGGCCGTTGCCACCGCCATCACCTCATCCAGCGTGTCGCGGATCACCGCCCAAGCGCCGGGGCCGGCCACGACGCGGCCATAGGGCAGGCGCGCGATCGCCGAGGGCGCGTTGTAGCAGCAATTGACCGCGAACTTGATCCATTGCGCCACCGCCGCCTGGTCCGAGATCTCGACCGGCACCCCGGCCCCGCGGAACAGCTCGGCCGCCGCGGCAGCCCCCGGCACCTGGCCCAGAATCAGCTCGCCCCGGCCGTGATGGCGCACATGGCCGGGGCCGGCCATCTCCGTCGCCACATAGACCACGGCGGGCACCACGCCACGGCCCAGGATCGCGGCCAGCCGGCTGTCGTTGCCGACGCCGTTCTGCATCGAAAGCACCGCGGCACCCGGCGCCAGATGCGGCGCGATCAGACGCCCCGCCGCCTCGGTATCGCCGGATTTCACGCAAAACAGCACGAGATCCGCACCCGCCACCGCGGCGGGATCGGACGTTGCCGCAAGCGCGACCGTCTCGGTGCGCCCGGCGCGCTCCAGCAGGAGGCCGCGCTCCGTCACCGCCCCGACCAGCGCCGGGCGGCCGATCAGCACCACCTCCTGGCCGGCCAAGGCCAGCAACGCGCCGAAATAGCATCCCACTGCCCCGGCCCCCATCACGGCAATCCGTGCCATCCCTGCCCCCCATTTCCTCTGCCATTTCCCCGCGCGCGCCTGCCCGGCCGGCCGGTTGCCGCAGATTCGTCTGCCGGGGCCTGCCGGTCAAGGGCCGGACGCCGGCCGGCGTTTCGGGACCTTGCCGCCGCTGCCGCCGCATGCTTCCCTTGGCGCCGCGACGGGCGGCAGGAGTACGAAGGGGGCGATGACCGAAGAGATCGAGATCCGGGCCGAAGGCATCCGCATCGGGTTCGAGCCGGACTGCGGCTATCTGACCGGCCTCGCCGTCACCGACGAGGGCGCGACGGTGGTGCCCCTGCATGTTGCCCCCTGGGCGGGCGAGGCGATGCCGCAGACGGCCGCCCCGCATCAGGCCCGGCTGCGCGGCGATTATTTCTGCGCGCCGATGGGCCAGGGGGCAGACGGGCTGCACGGGCTGACGGCGAACGGACGCTGGCAGGTGATGCCCACCGCGCCCGGCATATTGCGCGCGGTGCTGCAAGGCGCCGTGCAGGGCGCGACCGTTGTGAAGGAGGCGCAGCTTCAGGACGGCCAGCCCTTCCTCTACCAGCGCCATCTGTTCATCGGCGGCTCCGGCGCGCTGCCGATGTGCAATCACGCCATGGTTTCGGTGCCGAACGGCGCCAAATTGTCCTTTTCCCGCAAGCGCTGGTTCGAGACCCCCGCCGCCCCGGTCGAGCCGGATCCGGCCCGCGGCCGCTCGGCGCTGGCCTATCCGCGCCGGGCCGAGGATGCCGCCGAATTTCCCGGCGCCGACGGGGCCGGGGTGAACCTGCATCGCTACCCCTGGGGGCCGGCGCATGAGGATTTCGTCTCGGCCGTCGAGGAGCCGGCCTCGTCGCTGGGCTGGACGGCGGTGGTCCGCCCCGAGGAGGGCGACCTGTTTCTCAGCCTGAAGAATCCGCGGGCGCTGCCGATGACGATGCTGTGGCATTCGAACGGCGGGCGCGACTATGCGCCCTGGAACGGCCGGCACCGTGGCTGCCTTGGCATCGAGGAAGGCGCGGCGCTGCCCAACCTGGGCCTGTCCGCGCGCGAGGACCCCGATCCCCTGACCGCCGCCGGCCAGCCGGGCCTTGTCACGCTGCAACCGGCCGGCACGGTCGATCTGCGCCATATCCTCGGCGCGATCCACTGGCCCTCGGGGCAGGCGGTGGCGGGCGTGATGCTGGAGAACGACACGCTGACCGTCACGGGCGACTGGGGGGCAGAGCGCCGGCTGCCGATCCGGGGCGGCTGGCTCGACCTGTCCAGCCTCGCAGCCCGGCCGGCGCCGCGGCGGCCGGACTGGGATCTCTGACCGTTCCGGCCGTCCTTGCCGCTATTGCCGGTATTCCGGCTTCTGCGCCCAGGCCCAGGCGTCGGCGATCATCCGGCGCAGGCTGGAATGTTCCGGCGTCCAGCCCAGTTCTTCGACCGCGCGGGTCGAGGCGGAGACCAGCGACACCGCATCCCCCGCCCGGCGCGCCCCCCGGATCACCGGCACCTCGCGGTTCGTCACCGCGCGGCTGGCCTCGATCACCTCGCGGACCGAGAACCCCCGCCCCGAGCCGAGGTTGAACGCCCGGCTGCCGCCGCCGTCCAGCAGCCGGCGCAGGCCAAGGACATGGGCCTGGACAAGATCGGTCACATGCACATAGTCGCGGATGCAGGTGCCGTCGCGGGTCGGATAATCCTCGCCGAAGACGGTCAGCGCCGGACGGCGGCCGGCCACCGCATCCAGCATCAGCGGGATCAGATGGGTTTCGGGCCGGTGCTGTTCGCCAAGATCGCCCTCGGGATCGGCGCCGGCCACGTTGAAATAGCGAAAGATCACATGGTTCAGGCCCCGGGCCGCGCCGAAGTCGCGCAGCATGTCCTCGATCGCC
This sequence comes from Rhodobacter sp., assembly GCA_039808125.1. Lineage (GTDB taxonomy): Bacteria > Pseudomonadota > Alphaproteobacteria > Rhodobacterales > Rhodobacteraceae > Pseudogemmobacter. The sequence goes on from JBDHSO010000006.1 coordinate 32,690, forward strand.
CGTTTCGAGCCGCCATAGGCGTTGATCGGATGCTGCGGCGTGTCCTCGGTCAGAAGCGCGCCATCCTGATCGCCATAGGTAGCGCAGGTCGAGGAAAAGACGAAATTGCCGATCCCGGCGGCACAGGCGGCCTCGATCAGGTTCAGCGCGCCGGTCACGTTGACGCGCCAGTAAAGCCCGGGGTCCTGCATCGACACACCCACGAGCGACAGCGCGGCGAAATGCATCACGGCCACCGGGCGATGCTCTGCCATGGCGCGGTCGATGGCGGCGCGATCCAGCAGATCGCCGCGGACAAGAGGGCCGAACTTCACCGCCTCGGCCCAGCCGGTGGAGAGGTTGTCGAAGGCGACCGGCACATAGCCCGCCCGCGCCAGCGCCTTGCAGGCATGCGAGCCGATATAGCCTGCACCGCCCGTCACCAGAACCCGCTCCGCCATTGCGCTACTCCATACCCATCCGGGCGAGATAACCCTCGATCAGCGCCACATCGGACGGGTTGTTCAACTCCCAGAACGCGGCGCCGGGGGCCGAGACCTCGACCGTATCGACCGGATGGCCGTTTTCCAGAAAGCGCAGCTGCTCCAGCCCCTCCAGCATCTCCAGCGGTCCCGGCTCCCAGCCGGTATAGGCCGACAGCGCCGCGGGGCGGTAGGCATAAAGGCCGACATGGTGAAAGACCGGAACCGTGCCGTCGACCACGCCCCGGCCATTGGTGAAGGGGATCACCTCCTTCGAGAAATAGAGCGCGCGGCCCAGCCGGTCGGAGACCACCGTCGTCGCGCCCACCCGCCCCGCGGCGCGGTCGGCGATGAAATTGCGCACGGATTCGGCATCGCAGCGCAGGACGGGGGTGGCGATGCCGGTTTCGGGATGGCCCGCCATATGGGCGATCAGCGCGGTAACGAAATGCGGCGGGGTCAGCGGCGCGTCGCCCTGCAGGTTCACCACGATCCCGGGCGCGATCCCGGCCCGGCGGATCGCCTCGGCCACGCGCTCGGTGCCGTTGCGGCAGGCCGATGAGGTCATGATCACCTCCGCGCCGATGCGGCGGGCCTCCTCTGCGATACGCGCGTCGTCGGTGGCGACGAACAGGCCGATGCCACCCCCCGCCTCGGCCACCGCGCGGCGGCCGGCCTCGACCGAACGTTCCAGAAGCGTGCGCGCCACGCCCCCCGCGCCGCGCAGGGCGACCAGCGGCTTGCCGGGATAGCGGGTCGAAGCGAAGCGCGCCGGGATGACGATGGCGGCATCCATGTCAGATCCCCTTGGTCAGTGCGTCGAATGCCCGCAGCCGGGCCACAAGCGCGCCCATCTGATCGACCGGAATCATGTTCGGCCCGTCCGACGGCGCGTGGTCGGGGTCCTGATGGGTCTCGATGAACAGCGCCGAGACGCCGACCGCACAGGCCGCCCGCGCCAGGACCGGCGCGAATTCGCGCTGCCCGCCCGAGGCGCCGCCAAGGCCGCCAGGCTGCTGTACCGAATGGGTGGCGTCGAAGACCACCGGCCAGCCGGTCGCGGCCATCACCGGCAGGCCGCGGAAATCGGTCACAAGCGTGTTGTAGCCGAAGGAGGTGCCGCGCTCGCACAGCAGGATGCGGCGATTTCCCGTGCTTTCGACCTTGGCCGCGACATGGGCCATGTCCCAGGGCGCCAGGAACTGGCCCTTCTTGATGTTGACCGCCCGACCCGTCTCGCCGGCGGCAAGCAGAAGGTCGGTCTGTCGGCTGAGGAAGGCCGGGATCTGCAACACGTCGCAGACCTCTGCCGCCACGGCGCAATGCCAGGGCTCGTGCACGTCGGTCAGGACCGGACAGCCGAATTCGTCGCGGATGCGGGCCAGCGCCTCCAGGCCGCGCTCCATGCCCACGCCGCGCGTCGCGGCCAGCGATGAGCGGTTGGCCTTGTCGTAACTGGCCTTGAAGATGAATTTCGTCCCCGTAGGGGCGCAGGCCTCGGCGATGCGGCCGGCCATCATCCGCGCATGCTCCAGGGTTTCAAGCTGGCAGGGCCCGGTGATCAGCGCGATGGGGTTGTCGCCGCCGATCGCGATGTCACCGATCTCTACGATGTTCGACATGTGCAATTCCTTACCGCAAGTCAGGCTACGCCGGCGCGCAGACAGTCGTGAATGTGCAAGACACCGACGGGGCGCCTGTCTTCGTCGACAACGATCAGCGCCCCGATCTTCTTGTGGTTCATCACCGCCAGCGCCTCGGCCGCCAACTGGCCGGGGGCGATGGTGACGGGGTTGCGGGTCGCCACCTCGCCCGCCGTACGCTCCATCAGCCCGGCCATGTGGCGGCGAAGGTCACCATCCGAGATCACGCCGGCCAGCCGCCCACCGGCGTCAAGCACGCCGACGATGCCGAAGCCCCGCGCGGTCATGACCAGCAGGACCTCGGCCATGGGCAGCGCTTCGTCGACGATCGGTACCTCGCGGCCGGCATGCATCAGCTGCGCGACGGTGGCAAGCTGCGCGCCGAGCTTGCCGCCCGGGTGATAGGTGCGGAACCGCTCGGCCGAGAAGCGCCGGCGTTCCATCAGCGCCACCGCCAGCGCATCGCCAAGACCCAGCGTCAGTACCGCCGAGGTGGTGGGCGCCATGCCGATGGCGCAGGCCTCGGGCATGTCGGGCAGGGTCAGCCGCAGGGTCGCCGCCCGCATCAGCGTGCTGCCGGCGTTCTTCGACATGCCAAGGATCGGGATGCCGAAGCGCAGGCAATGCGCGGTGATGTCGGCCAGTTCCGCCGTCTCGCCCGAGTTCGAAATCAGGATGCAGGCATCGCCCGGTGCGATCATGCCAAGGTCGCCATGGCTGGCCTCGGCGGGATGGACAAAGAAGGCCGGCGTGCCGGTCGAAGCCAGCGTCGAGGCGATCTTGCGGCCGATATGACCCGACTTGCCCATGCCCGAGGCGATCACCCGGCCGGACAGGCCGAGAATCAGCTCGACCGCCGCCGGAAAATCCGCCGGCAGCCGCTCGGCCAGCGCCGTAAGGGCCGATGCCTCGGTTTGCAACACGCGGCGGGCGATCTCGTTCGTTTCCATGGCGTTCCGGATCCCTTGCGGCGTCTGGCCGGTCCCCGCGGGAAGGCGGCACCGCCGGATCAACCTTGTCGCCGGTTTCGGCCGGCGAGACAAGCCGCAGGTCCCGTCCGGTCACGGCGCCGTGGCGGAAATCGCCGGCCGAAACCGGCCTTCTCCGGCCCCGCCACCAACTCCGCCATCGGCCGCGCGCACCGGCCACCCTTCGCCGTCGGGCCTGCGATCCCCGGTTCGGGCCGGTTCGGGCCGGTCCGCGCGGCCGGGCGGGATCACGCCAGAAGGTCGTAGACCTGGCCGCCGATCTGGAGGTTGAGGCTCTCCTGCCCGGCGCCGTCGACCAGCGCCCAGAGGATCTGGCGGGTCGGGATATAGATCACGAAGGCCTCCTGCACCCCCGCCGCACCGGCACCCGGGGTATTGGCGATGTTCACCTGGAACTGCGCCCGCGTCGCCCCGGCGATGCCCGAGACCAGAAGATCGCCCTCGGCCGCGCTGTAATCCTGGATCCAGTCCGAGCCATGGCCCGCCACGCCGGTATGGAAGAAGCGGTCCGCCCCGGCCCCGCCGTTCAGCCGGTCATGGCCGAAACCGCCGTTCAGCGTGTCGTCGCCGGCATTGCCGAAAAGCGCATCCGACATCGCCCCGCCCGACAGGCTGTCGTTGCCGGCATTGCCGATCAGCGTGTCGGCGCCGAAATCGCCGATCACCGTGTCGTCGCCCGCGCCGCCATGCGCCTCGTCATTGCCATGGCCGCCGTCGATCCGGTCCCGGCCGTCGCCGCCATAGATCACGTCGCGCAGATCCGCCGAAGTCGCCCCGCCATAGATGAAATCGTCCCCCGCCCCGCCGTTCAGCGTATCGGCCCCATCCCGGCCTTCGATCCGGTCGTCGCCGTCCAGCCCGGCAAGCCGGTCGTTGCCCGGCGTGCCGATCATATGGTCGTCCCCGTCCGTGCCGGTCCGGTTGACCGGAACAGGGGGCGGCGCGGCCGGCAGGGTGACGAACTGGCCATGCATGTAATCCGCGCGGCCTCCGATCATCACGCCCGAGGCATCGGTCAGCGCGAGGAAGGCGCCGCCATCGCCCAGCAAGGTCAGCCCGCCCAGGATCTGCAACCCGGCGGTATTGACGTTCAGCATCTGGGGGCTGCCGTCGACGCTGCCGTCGGCATTCATCACCACGCCCATCACATCGGTATTGCTGGAGGCGGTATTCGTGGTCCAGGCCAGCATCACCCGGCCGTCGGACAGCACCGCCATGCTCGGCAGACCATTGACCGAATTGTCCGGCACCGGAATATCGGTCGATCCCGTCACCCCGCCGGCAGCGTCGAAACGGTCGACACGCAGCACCTCGTCATTGTCGGCCGCAAGCGAGGGGTCGTAGAGATAGGCCAGGAGAAAGCCGCCCTCGGGCAGGGCCGCCAGAACCGGCGGATATTCGTATCCGACCGGCGCGCTGTGCCGGAACGTGACCGGCTCTGTCGCGCCCGGCACACCCGCCGGCGCGCCGGTCAGATCGGGCGCCGAGATCCGCAGCGTCACGCCGCCAAGCTGGCCCTCATAATCGGCAAGGACGATATCGCCGTTGCTCAACTGCGTGGCCCCGGTGCTGAAGGTGTTGTCATCGAAGACCTGGACCGGATCCGAGATCGTCCGCCCGTCGTTCGAGATGCTGCGCGCCCAGGTTTCTTCGCCGCGATAGCTGTAGATGACAAGCGCGCCGCCGCCCGACAGGCCCAGAATGCTGGTATCCTGTATCTCGCTTTGCAGGATCGAGTTGTAGACGGTCGGATCGTAGCCGGCCAGATCCTGCGAAATCAGGACCGGCGGGGCATCGGGGCTTCCCGAGGCGCTGAAGGTACGGGCATAGGCATCGTAGATATAGACCGCGCGGTCGCTGTTCTCGACCGTGCCCTGCACCGTGGTGATCCAGCTTACCGCATAGCCGCCATCGGCCAATGCGGTGATCTGCGGCTCGGTATGGGTATTCGCGGGGCCGGCCGTGACCAGCTGGGCCTCGGTCGCGGGGGTGCCGTCGGCGTTCAGGATGCGGGTATAGATGTTGTAGTCGAGGTAGGGGAAATCCCCCGGGTAGGACAGCTCGGCCCAGGCCAGGGCGATGCGCCCGTCATTCAGCGTCGTCGCGACCGGGGTCGCGCCGGCCATGGCGCTCAGGACGCCCACGCCGCTGCCGAAAATGATGTCGGAGCCAATGGTCAGGGTCATGCAAAATCCTCCTGCCCGGGGGGAACGAACACGCTCTTGATGATTGATCCCGGGTCGGTTGAAAATGCCCGACCCGAAAACGGCAGGTCAAGGAAAGATGCTGCCGCCCGGATGACAAAGGCCGTCATCGGGGCGGCAAAGGCCGCACTGCGGCGTCAGGCCAGCAGGTCGAAGACGGAATCGCCGATCTGCAACCAGATATGTTCCTGTGCCGCGCCGTCGACCAGCGCCCAGAGGATCTGGCCGGTGGGGCGGTAGATCACGAAACCCTCGGCGACTCCCTCCTGCCCCGCGCGCGGCGTCTCGGCGAAGTTCACCTGGAACTGGTTGCGCGCGGCGCCTTGCAGCGTGACCAGAAGGGTGTCGCGCTCGTCGGCGCTGTAGTCCTGCACCCAGTCGGCGCCCTCGGTCCTGGTGGCGCCATGGGCGAAGCTGTCCGCGCCGAGACCGCCATTCAGCCGGTCATGGCCGAAGCCGCCGCTCAGCAGGTCATTGCCATCGTTGCCGAAGATCAGATCCGATCCCTGGCCGCCGTCCAGCGTGTCGGCGCCGTCGTTGCCGATCAGCGTGTCGGAGCCGGCATTGCCGTAAACCTTGTCGGCGCCGGTGCCCCCGCTCAGATTGTCGTTGCCGCCCCAGCCCCAGATCTCGTCATCGCCGCTGCCGCCGAGGATATAATCGGCCAGATCGCGGTCGTCGATGCCGCCATAGATGGTGTCGTCGCCCGACCCGCCGTTGATCGTGTCGCGGCCCCAGCTGCCCGAGATCAGATCGTCGCCGCTGTCGCCGACCAGAAAGTCGTCGTCCGCGCCGCCGTCGATCGTGTCGTTGCCGGACCCGCCGATCAGCATGTCGTTGCCGCCGCCGCCCGCGATGCTGTCATCACCCGCGCCGCCCGACACGCTGTCGCGCCCGTCGCCGCCCGAAATCGTGTCGTTGCCCTGCAAGGCCGAGATGCTGTCGGCCCCCGCGCCCCCGGTCAGCAGGTCGTTGCCGTTCGAGCCCTGCATGTTGTCGTTGCCGTCGCCGCCATAGGCCTCGCCGCCGCCGCCCAGTTGCAGCGTGTCGGCGCCGCTGCCGCCGTAAAGCGTGTCGATACCTTCGTCGCCCTTCAGCGTGTCGCGTCCGTCGCCGCCATAGATCAGGTCGTTGCCAAGCCCGCCAAGCAGCGAATCGTCGCCCGCGCCGCCCTGAATCTTGTCGTTGCCGGCATTGCCGCGCACCACATCGTCGCCGTCGTTGACACTGATGTCATTGTCGAGGTCGGACCCATTGACCGTATCATCGCCCTCGCCGGTCTGGACGTTCTCGAACCCTTCGATGGTCTTTCCCGAAAGGCTGACGACGCCTGTCGCAAGGTTGACCGAGACGCCGCCGGTCACGAAATTGACGATCAGCTTGTCGGTGCCGCCACCGCCGTAAAGCGACTCCTTGTCGCCCGGCTCACCCTCGCCCATCCAGATGAAATCATCGCCCGAGCCGCCATAGGCCTTGCCACTGCCGCCGGAAAAGATCCAGTCGTCGCCGTCTTCGCCCTTCAGGAGATTTTCGCCGCCGCCGCCCGACAACCGGTCATTGCCGGCGCCGCCCTCGATCGTGTCGTCGCCGCCGCCGCCATAAAGGCTGTCGTCGCCGCCGTAACCGCGGATGAGATCATCGCCGTTGTTGCCGGCGATCGAATCGGCCGTGCTGCCGCCATAAAGCTTGTCGTCTCGCGAAGAGCCGTTGATCTTCATCCTGGTGAGTCCCCGCCCGTCCGAAATTCCCGCGCCAGGGGCGCGGGCACACATTCTTCTGACAGCCAGCCTGTCGGACAAACTGGGCATGCGCGTGGCAAGGGGCCACCGGAAAATGGCAAAGTTAAGGTTTCAATCAAGGTTGATATGATTTTTTCCGATCCCGGCAGAGGTGCCGCAGCGGCCGGAACGGAAGGAACCCGGCCACTCTGGCCGGGTTTCGGAGCGTGAAACGGAGGGGGCGCGATGCCGCCCGCCCGGCGGCGGATCAGGTAAGAAGGTCGAAGGTTTCGCCGCCCAGACGCAGAAGGATCGCGTCCTGCGCGCCGCCGTCGACCAGCGCCCAGAGGATCTGGCCGGTGGGGCGGTAGATCACGAAGGCCTCGTCCGCGGCGGCATCGCCGGCGCCGGGGGTATTGGCGAAATTCACCTGGAACTGCCCGGCCGTCGCGCCGGCCACCCCGCAGACCAGCACATCGCCATCGGCTGCGGCGTAGTCCTGGATCCAGTCGGTGCCATGATTCGCCACGCCCAGATGGAAGAACTCATCCGCGCCCGCGCCACCGTTCAGCCGGTCAAAGCCGAAGCCGCCGTTCAGCAGATCGTCGCCGGCATTGCCGAACAGCACATCCGCGCCGCCGCCGCCCGCAAGCAGGTCGTCGCCGGCATTGCCGACCAACGTGTCGGCCCCCATGCCGCCGATGATCGTATCCTGACCGTTGCCGCCGTTCAGCTCGTCATTGCCATAGCCGCCGTCGATGCTGTCATCGCCATCACCGCCATAGACGAGATCGCGCAGATCCGCCGTACTGGCGCCGCCGAAAATGAAATCGTCGCCCGAACCCGCGTTCAGCGTATCCGCGCCATCGCCGCCGTTCAGCCAGTCGTCGCCGTCGCCGCCGATCAGGATGTCGTTCCCCGCATCGCCCGCCAGCGTGTCGTCGCCGGCCGCGCCGTTCAGCGTATCATCGCCGCCACCGCCATAGATGAGATCGTCGCCGTCCTGGCCGAAGATCGTGTCGCCGTCCGGGCCGCCGGTCAGCGTGTCGCCGGCCGGGCCGCCCGCCGTCGAAACGACCGGATCGGGTTCGTCCCCGGGCACCGGAGGGCCGGGCTGGGTCGACCCCAGCAGCCCGGGGGTGTCCGGCTCCGGCTCGGGTGGGGTGACGCCACCCGGTTCCACCGGCACTTCCGGCGCCGGCGGGTCCGGCTCCTCCATCACGGCCTGGAACTCGGCCACCGTGACCGTCTGGTCCGCGAAACGCAGCGCCTCGACATCGGACAGGACATCCGTGCCTTCGGCCGAGACCAATGTGATCTCGTCATCGTCAAAGCTCGCCTCGACCTCGGCCAGATCGGCGTCGAAGACCGCGATGTCAAAGCCCGCGCCGCCATCGATCGTATCGTCGCCATCCCCGCCGGTCAGCACGTTGTCGGCGGCATTTCCGATGATCAGATCGTCTCCGTCCCCGCCGGTCGCGTCCTCGATCACGCTTTCGGCCGAAATCGCCAGGTTGTTCTCGCCACCGGCCATGTCGGAAAAGCTGCCCGGCCTCAAGTCGATGCGCTGCGCCGCGTCGGAAAAGCCAAGGTCGAGCAGATCGTGCCCACCGGAATCAGAGATCGTCAGCAGCATCTCGGAGGTGGCGTCGATCACCGCCGGATCCGCTGCCGTCTCGCCCGCGAGGGTGGAGAAGATCAGCCCGAGCGTTCCGCCCAGCGTATTGTTCTCGCCCCAGACGGTATTGCCCGAAAAGGCGGTGATGCCGCCGTAAAGCGCGCCGATGGCCAGAAGATCGGCCATCATCGGCGTGACCGGGCGGCCGTCGGTGCCGTCGACTGCCGCATTCTCGCCAACCGAGAGATAGGACATCAGCGACATCTGGTAGCTGTCGTTCAGATAGAAGGCGTCGCTGTCATCGCCGGTCCGCCCCTCGTAGACGCCGGAATGGCCAAGGCCCAGGGCATGGCCGATCTCGTGCAGATAGGTGAACAGCGAAAAGCCGCCCAGATGGGTGCCATAGGCGTCCAGCCAGCCGGAGGCGACGTTGACGATACCCTGCACGATCTCGCCGGTGTCGGGGTAATAGGCCGAGGCGCCGCCGAAGGCATTGGCCTGATCGTCGCTGACCGTGATCTCGGCCGCGCCGCTGCTGCGCTGGAAAACCAGCCCCGTGGTCTGCGACCACAGGTCGAAGGCCCAGGTGGCCAGCCTTTGGCCCTCGGGCGACAGGCCCTCGATATTATAGGTGAAGCTGCGGTCGGAAAACTGCAGCGAGGTGGGCACGCCCCAGGTGAAGCCCTGCATCAGATCGGCGATTTCACCCGCCGTCAGCCGGTCGCTCGCCGCATGGACGCTGTAGGCACCGCTGCCCGTCCCCGAGACGGCGAGGTAATAGGTCCCGGTCTCGGCCGCGGTGAAGCGCAGCGCCGGAAAGGGGTTTGCGCCGGTATCGTCGACTGCGGCAAGTTCGGTGCCATCGGCGGACAAGAGCGCCAGCGCCGGATCGTCCAGGCCGCGCAGGATGCCACCTGTCCCCCGGGCGGTGAAGACATAGGTCTGACCGGCCTGCAATTGAAGCGCCAGCCAGTCGGCCCCGTCCCCCGCGCCGAGGGTGCCGGAAAAACTGCCGCCAATGGCCAGGCCATAGGCCGTGTTCGCGCCAACCGCGGCATCCGTCGCCTCGGCCGCAGTCAGGAACGCCGTCGCAGGATCCGTCAGCGGATCTGCCATCGCGCCGCCCTCCGCCGAGGCTGCCGTCACGGCTCCGCTCAGGTCCCCGCCCTGATCGGCTATTTCTTTCATCGGTCTGCACCTTCCCCAGGTCGAGGTCAGCATTCCAGCCAACTGGGGCAGCACGGCGGCGCAGAGGGTACGGGGACGGGGCAGTTTCACGCCCTTCGCCGGGCAGAGGAACCGGCAGGCAGGACAGACGGGCGGACAGGACGGGCGGCGGCTCCGGCGCTCAGCCGGTGAAGGCCAGTCCCGCCGCCAGCGCCCACATCGTCAGCCCGACGCCGATCTCCAGCCAGACCCAGGCCCGCGGCCGGGCGAAAAGCGGTGCCAGAAAGCGCGCGCCATAGCCGAGCGCGGCAAAGAAGCTGAACGACCCCAGCATCGCCGCCACGCCGAACGCCAGCCCATGCGGGGCATATTGCGCCGAGATCGAGCCGAGCAACACCACCGTGTCGAGATAGACATGCGGATTGGCCCAGGTCAGGACAAGGCAGGTCGCCAGAACCGAGGCCAGCGGGGCCGCGGCGCCGGGCGCGGGCTTCAGCGCCTCGCCGCCACGGGCCGCGGCGCGGAAGCGAAGCGCGCCATAGACCAGCAGGAAGGCGACGCCGGCCCAGCGCATCGCCTCGCCCAGCCAGGGCGCGATCCGGCTCATGGCGCCAAAGCCGCCCACCCCCGCCGCGATCAGCACCGCATCCGACCCCGCACAGACCGCCACGACGGCGCCGACATGTTCGCGCCGCAACCCCTGCCGCAGCACGAAGGCATTCTGCGCCCCGATCGCCAGGATCAGGCTCAGAGCCGTCAGATAGCCGTGGATTGCCGCCTCGATCATGGTCGCCCCCGTGGTCGCCTGTTGCCGCGCCAGAAACACCGGCCGACGAATGAAATCCAGTTCATCTTTCTATTGTCGATTAAGTTATGCTAATCTCGGCCATGCTCGATCCCGCACAACTTGCCGCTCTGGCCGCCGTTCACCGCCGGGGCAGTTTCGATCTGGCCGCCGCCGTCCTGGGGGTGACGCCCTCAGCCATTTCGCAGCGCATCCGGGCGCTTGAGGAACGGGTGGGCACCTTGCTGATCCGGCGCGGCCAGCCCTCGACGGCGACGGCGGCGGGGCTGCGGCTGATCCGGCATCACGACGAGGTGGCGCTGCTCGAATCGCGGCTGGCCGAGGATCTGCCGGCGCTGACCCCGATCCGGACCGTGCTGCGCATCGCGGTCAATGCCGACAGCCTGGCGACCTGGGTCCTGCCGGCGCTGTCGCGCGGCCCCGAGGTCCTTTACGATCTGGTGATCGACGATCAGGATGTCAGCCAGGACTGGCTGCGCCGCGGCGAGGTGGTGGCGGCGATCACCGGCCAGCCGGGGCCGGTTCAGGGCTGCGACAGCCATTCGCTGGGCGCGCTGCGCTACCGCGCGACGGCCAGCCCGGGGTTCCTCGCCCGCTGGTTCGGCGGTGGCGTCACGGTTGAGGCGCTGGCACAGGCGCCCTCGCTGCGGTTTTCCGATGCCGATGCGCTGCAGGACCGCTGGGCGGCGCGGCTGACGGGTCCTGGCCGGCGGCCGGCCTTTCCCGCGCATCGCATCGCGTCCTCGCAGGCCTTTGTCGAGGCCTGCCGGCTCGGTCTTGGCTGGGGCATGAACCCCGAGGCGCTGGTCGCCGCCGATCTGCATGCCGGGCGACTGGTCGAGATCGTGCCGGACAGCCCGCTCGACGTGGCGCTTTACTGGCAGATCACCCGGCTGGTCGCGCCGGCGCTGGCACCGCTGACGCGGGCGCTTCGGGATGCGGCGGCGCGGGCGCTCGTCTGATCCCGCACTTGTCCGATCGGGATCAGTCCAGCCGCCGGGCCACGGCGGCCAGCGCCTGGCCGAGGATTCGCGCGGCGGCAGCCATGCTGTCGGCCTCGGCATAGATGCGGAATTCGGGCGCGTTGCCCGAAGGGCGCAGATGCAGGATCGCCCCCGCCGCATCGGTCAGCCGCAGGCCGTCGGTCTCGTCGCGCAGCGCCTCGGCGCCAAGGCCAGCGGCGGCCAGAAGCGGCGAGGGATCGGCGGCCAGCCGGTCCAGGAAAGCCCGCGCCCGGCCGGGTTCGATCCCCTGAAGCCGGTCCGAGGCGGTAAAGCGCGGCGGCAGCCCGCCCGCCAGCGCGGCAAGATCCAGCCCCGCCGCCCGCGCCGCTGCCAGCGGACCCAGCACCGGCAGGATCGAATCGCGCGTCATCAGCGGCGGCAGCGGGCCGGCCGGCCCCTCGGCCTCGAAACCCAGGAGAAAGCCGCCGTTGGCCTCGTAGCCCACGACGCGGGCTGCCGGGTCGGCGGCGCGCACCTCCTCCATCGTCGCGACGACGAAGGGAGAGCCGATCCGCGTGCGCCGCACCGTGAAGCCGCCGTCCAGATCGACGGCGGTATTCGACGACACCGGCGTCACCACGGTCTCGGCGCCGAGGAAGCGCGCGGTCAGCAGCCCCAGCGCATCGCCCGGCACGATCTGCCCCGCGGCATCGGCCAGCATCGGCCGGTCGGCATCGCCATCGGTCGAGACGATGGCATCCAGCCGCTCTGCCGCAGCCCAGCCCGCCAGTTGCGCCCGGGTTCCGGCATCCACCGCCTCGGTGTCGACCGGCAGGAAGGTTTCGGCGCGGCCAAGCGACAGGACTTCGGCGCCGCACCCCGCCAGCACCCCGGCCAGCAACTCGCGCGCGGCCGAGGAATGCTCCCAGACGCCCAGACGCAGCCCGGCCAGCGCCCGGGGGCCGAAGCCGTCGGTGTAGCGCCGGGCATAGGCGGCGGCAGCGCCGGAATCGGGCAGGCGCCGCCCCGCCCGCCCGCCCTTTCCGCCGCCGCGGCCAAGCGCGGCAAGGATCGCGGCCTCCTCCGCCTTGGTGATCTCGCCCGTGGGGGTGTAGAATTTCAGCCCGTTGCGATCGGCGGGAATGTGGCTGCCCGTCACCATCACCGCCGCGCCGCCCGCCTGACCGGCGGCCAGCGCCAGCGCAGGCGTCGGCAGGACGCCGCAATCCGTGACATCGACGCCCGCGGCCAGCGCGGCGGCGGCAACTGCATCTGCGATGGCGGGCGAACTGTCGCGCAGATCGCGGCCGAGCCACAATCCGCCTCCCGGCGCGCAGGCCGCAAGGAAGGCGCGGACATGATCGGCCACCAGCGGCGGCGTCAGTTCCGTCACCAGCCCGCGCAGGCCCGAGGTTCCGAATTTGGGTGCCATGGCCGCCTCCCTGTCGCCGCCCGTCCGCTGTCGCCCGCCTGCCGTCCCCGCCTGTCACCGCCCCGTCACCGCCCCGTCACCGCCCCCGGGGGCCAGCCTAGCGCCCGCCGCGGCCGGGCCAAAAGCCCCGGAGCGCGCGCCGCGCGGGCGGCGCGGGGATCAGAGCCTGGCGGCTACATCCTCGGGCACGTCGAAATTATGGGTGACGGTCTGAACGTCGTCGTCCTCTTCCAGCAGGTCGATCAGCCGCATCAGCTTCTGCGCGGTATCAAGGTCGACCTCGGTGCGCGACTGCGGCCGCCAGACCAGCTTCGATTCCGTCGATTCGCCCAGCGCCGCCTCCAGCGCATCCGAGACCGCGGACAGATCCTCGACCTTGCAATAGATCCAGTGCCCGTCCTCGTCGGATTCGACATCCTCGGCGCCGGCCTCGATCGCAGCCATCATGACGGTATCGGCATCGCCCGCCGACGCCGGATAGGAAATCTCGCCCAGCCGGTCGAAGCTGTGCGCGACCGATCCGGTCTGCCCGAGATTGCCGCCCGCCTTGGTGAAATAGCTGCGCACGTTCGAGGCGGTGCGGTTCAGGTTGTCGGTCAGGGCCTCGACGATGACGGCAATGCCACCGGCGCCATAGCCCTCATAGCGGATTTCGGTATAGTCGTTGGCATCCCCCATCAGCGATTTCTTGATCGCGCGGTCGATCACGTCCTTGGGCATCGACTGGGCCTTGGCGGCCTTCACGGCCAAGCGCAGACGGGGATTCTTTTCGGGATCGGGGTCGCCCATCTTGGCGGCGACGGTGATTTCCTTGGAGAGTTTCGAGAATGTCTTCGAGCGGAGCGCATCCTGCTTGCCCTTGCGGTGCTGGATGTTGGCCCATTTGCTGTGTCCCGCCATAGTTCCCTGTAATCCTTACGTTTCATGTTCTTGAAGGTTCGCTTTCCGCACCATTTGCACCGGGATCGCACCACGTTGCATCATTGATGTTCGCATTGCGTTCGCGCCGGGGCGAGCCTCCACAGATGATCCTTGCGCGGTGCCCGCGCCTCCCCCGTCCGGTCCCCGTCCCGGGTGCCCGAAGGGCCTCCGGCGCAGCGGCGGCAGAGCGCAGCCTGGCCGGGATGACGCCGCTATAAATCATCGTGATCGCGATGTCAGCATGACCCGCACGCTTCCCCGCTGCGCGCGGCAATCCCGGCCGGACCCGGCCAGAGCGGCGACGCAGGGTCAGAGCGGCCAGAAGAACGGGATCAGCGCCGAGGCCACGAACATGATCACGATGTTCAGCGGCAGGCCGATGCGGACGTAATCGGTGAAGCGATAGCCGCCGGGACCATAGACCATCATGTTGGTCTGGTATCCGATCGGCGTCGCGAAGGCGAGCGTTGCCGAGAACATCACCGCCACGGCAAAGGGCCGGGGGTCGTAGCCCAGCGTCTGCGCCAGATGGATCGCGACGGGGGTATAGATCACCGCCACCGCGTTGTTCGACAGGATTTCGGTCAGCACCAGACCGATGCCATAGACCGACAGGATCAGAAGGAAGGGCGGCAGGCCGGCAAGATGCGGCGCCACCGCATCGACGATCATCGAGACCGCGCCCGAAAGCTCCAGCCCGCGGCCCACGGCCAGCATGGCGAAGATCATCGCCAGCAGCTTGCCGTCGACGATCTCGAAGGCCTCGTCACTGTCGACGCAACCGGTGATCAGGATGATGGCGACGGCCAGAAAGGCCAGAAGCTGGATCGGCGCCACATCGAAGGCGGACAGGATGACGATGAAAGCCAGCGCGCCGATGGCGATGGGCGCCTTGCCGGGCCGGAACGGCTTGACCAGCGGGCGGGCGATATCGACCAGATCCATGTCGGCGGCAAGGCGCTGGATATCCTCCAGATTGCCCTCCAGCAGCAGCGTGTCACCCACCCGCACCACCAGATCGTCAAGCTGGCGGCCGATGTTCTGGTTCCGGCGGTGGACGGCCAGCACGTAGACGCCGTAGCGGCGGCGCAGGCGCATGCCGCCCAGACGCTGGCCCTCCATCCGGCAGCCGGGGCCGATCAGCACCTCGACCGTCTCGGTGGTGACGGAATGCAGCTTGTCGACCAGATGCACCTCGCGGCGGCGGTCGAATTCCATCAGCGCCGCCATGTCGGCGCGCAGCACCACGCGGTCGCCCGGCTCCAGCCGGACCGGCTCGAGGTTGCGGCGCAGCGAGGAATCGCCGCGCAAAACGTCGATCACCCGCACCCCGCCACGGCGGAAGAGGTCGACCTCCAGCGGCGCCTGGCCAACCAGCGGGCTGTCCTCGGGGATTGCGACTTCGGTGAAATATTTCATCCGGCGCCGGTCCGTCAGCAGCATGCCCATCGACTGGCGCACCGGCAGGAGGCGGTTCGCGAAGAGCAGCAGGTAGATCACGCCGGCGACCGTGACGGCAAGGCCAAGCGGCGCAACCTCGAACAGCGAGAACGGCGCCAGCCCGGCGCGGGTGGCAACGCCATCGACCAACAGGTTGGTCGAGGTGCCGATCAGCGTCATCATGCCACCCATGATGGTGACATAGCTGAGGGGAATCAGCAGCTTGGACGGTGAGGTTCCCAGGCGCGAGGCGATCTGGATCACCACCGGGATCATCACCGCCACCAGCGGCGTGTTGTTCATGAAGGCCGAAGCCACGGCGATGAAGCCGAAAAGCACCACGATGGTCAGCCGCGGCCGCCCCTCGACCGAGCGTTCCGCGACATGGATCACCTGTTCGATCGCGCCGGTCCGCACCAGCCCGCCCATGACCAGAAACATCAGCGCGATGGTCCAGGGCGCGGGATTGGCCAGCACCGCCTGCGCCTCAGGCAGCGGCAGGATGCCCAGCGCCAGCATCGCCGCTGCTCCGCCGATGGCCGTAACCTCGACCGGCAGCGCCTCGGCGACAAAGAGCGCGAACATCCCCGCAAGGATCGCCAGTGCCAGAATGGCCTGTGTCGTCTGGCTGAGGTCGAGTTGCAGCATCCGCCTCCCGGGTCCGGTCCTCTCCGGGTCTTCCTGCCAGAGCTTTGCCGCCTTGGAAAGAAAAAGCTACAAACCCGGTCGTGTTAGGTCTCCGATCCCGGGGTCGGCCCTGAGGGGTAGCGGAACGCCGGAAAACCCCGCGCATGCGTCGCATGAACGGGACGCGGCCCGCGGCGCGGCCTCCGCGCCAGCGCTAGGGCCGGGCGTCCTGCAGCCGGCCGCCCTGGCGGACCATGGCGACGCGCAGGGCAAGGCCGGTGCGGTCGTCGGTCTCGACAAAGACGCCCGACAGCGTGGCCTCGCCCGCAGCGGGTTCGAACCGGCCGCGGGCCATGCCGGTGACAAAGCGGCGCATGGGTTCCATCTTCTCCATGCCGATCACGCTGTCATAATCGCCGCACATGCCGGCATCGGTCAGATAGGCGGTGCCGCCCTTCAGGATCTGCGCATCGCCGGTGGGCACATGGGTATGGGTGCCGACGACAAGGCTGGCCTGCCCGTCGCACCAATGGCCGAGGCCCATCTTCTCGCTGGTCGCCTCGGCATGGACGTCGATCACCGCGGCCTGCACCGCGCGCCCCAGCGGATGCGCCTTCAGCACCGGCTCGATGGCCGAGAACGGGTCGTCGAAGGGCTGTTTCATGAAGACGCGGCCCAGAACCTGCGCGACGAGGACCCTGCGCCCGCCCGGGGCGTCGAAGATGCGCCAGCCGTGTCCGGGGGCGAGCCTGGAATAATTGACCGGGCGGATCACCCGCGGCTCGGTCTCCAGGAACTGCGCCATATCCTTCTGGTCGAAGGCATGATCGCCCAGCGTCAGGACATCCGCCCCCGCCGCCAGCAGGCCCCTGGCGTGATCGGCCGACAGGCCCATGCCGCCGGTTGCATTCTCGCCATTGACCACGACGAAATCGAGACCCCAGTCCGCACGCAGGCGCGGCAGCCGCTCGGCCACTGCCGAACGCCCGGTCCGCCCCATCACATCGCCCAGAAACAGAAGCCGCATCCAGCCCGATTACGCCGCGCCCGGCGTCCCTGCAAGGGCCCGGCGGGAAGCGGACGGCAAATTCCGCCATGGTTTCGCCGGTTTCCCGGCCCGCCGGCGGAAGGAGGTGCCCGCCGAAAGGCCGGTCCGAAGATCGGGCGCCCGGCTGCCGCGGGAATCCGGCGCCAGGCAATACCGGTGTTCCATGGCCGCCGCGCCCAAGGGTCCTGCACCTGACCACCCTGCCCGCCCTGACCACCCTGCGCGATCGCCCTGCCCCCGCCGCCGGTTGACAGCGGCCGCGGCGCACCTACCTTGCCGGGATGACCGCCCTTCCGCCAGAGCTTGCCCGATGGTTCGCCAGCCGCGGCTGGGCGCTGCATCCCCATCAGCAGGCCATGCTCGACGCGGCCATGGCGCCGTCCACCCTTCTCATCGCGCCGACCGGCGGCGGCAAGACGCTGGCGGGGTTCCTGCCGACGCTGGCCGAGCTTGGCCCCGCACCGCCGCCGGGTCTGCATACGCTTTATATCTCGCCGCTGAAGGCGCTGACGGCCGATATCCGGCGCAACCTGCGCCTGCCGGTCGAGGGCGCGGGGCTTGCCGTGCGGACCGAGGACCGCACCGGCGACACCCCGCCCGCCACCCGCCGCCGCCAGCGCGCCGATCCGCCGCATATCCTGCTGACGACGCCGGAAAGCCTGGCGCTGCTCCTGTCGCGCGAGGACGCATCGCGGATCTTCGCCGGCCTGTCGCGGGTGATCGTGGACGAGATCCATGCGCTGGCCGAGTCGCGGCGGGGGGACCAGCTGGCGCTGCTCCTGTCGCGCCTGCAGCGCCTGGCGCCCGGAATGCGCCGCCTGGGCCTGTCGGCCACGGTCGAGGATCCGCCGGCACTGGCCCGCTTTCTGGGCGCCGGCACCCGGATCGTGACCGCCGATCCCGGCCCGGACCCCGACATCGCCATGCTGGAAACCTCGGCCCCGCCCTGGGCCGGCGGCGGCGGGCGCCATGCGATCCCCGAGATCCTCGCCGAAATCCGCGCGCACCGCACCACGCTGATCTTCCACAACACCCGGGCGCAGGCGGAGATCTTCTTCCATCACCTGTGGCTTGCCAATGACGAGGGGCTGCCCGTCGCCATCCATCACGGCTCTCTGGCGCGCGAGGCGCGCGAGAAGGTCGAGGCCGCCATGGCCGCCGGCGCCCTGCGTGCCGTGGTCGCCACCGGCTCGCTGGATCTGGGCCTCGACTGGGGCGATGTGGATCTGGTGATCCAGGTCGGCGCGCCGAAGAACGTCAAGCGGCTGGTGCAAAGGATCGGCCGCGCGAACCACCGCTACAACGCGCCCTCGAAGGCGCGGCTCGTGCCGGCCAACCGCTTCGAGGTCGTCGAATGCCTGGCCGCGCTGGAGGCGGTGCGCGCCCGCGATCTGGACGGCGCGCCGCGCGGCCCGGGCCCGCGCGACGTGGTGTGCCAGCATGTGCTGCTTGCCGCCTGCGCCGGCCCCTTCCACGCCGACGACCTGTTCGCCGAGATCACCGGCGCCGCACCCTATGCCGGCCTGACCCGCGCCGAATTCGACGAGATCCTGGCCTTCGTCGCCACCGGCGGCTATGCCCTGCGCGCCTATGACCGCTGGCAGCGGCTGAAGCAGACCGGCCCCCTGTGGCATCTGCGCGACCCGCGCGCCGCCGCGACGATCCGCCAGAACCTGGGCACCATCGTCGATACCGAACTGCTGAAGGTCCGCTTTCGCCGTGGCGCCGCGATCGGCGAGGTGGAGGAGGCCTTCGCCGCCTCTCTCACCCCCGGCGACACCTTCCTGATCGGCGGCCAGATCGTGCGCTACGAGGGTCTGAACGAGATGACGGTCGAGGTCAGCCGCTCTCCGGGGCGCGACCCCAAGATCGCGGTCTTCTCCGGCACGAAATTCGCCACCTCGACGCAATTGTCCGACCGGATCCTCGCGCTGCTGCACCGTCCCGGCTGGCCCGACCTGCCCGGCCATACCGCCGGCTGGCTGGCCCTGCAGCGCGAGGTGTCGGAAATGCCCTCGCGCGACCGGCTGCTTCTCGAGAGCTTCCCGCATGAGGGGCGGGAACATCTTTGCGTCTACGGCTTTGCCGGGCGGAATGCGCAGCAGACGCTGGGCCTGCTGCTGACGAAACGTATGGAGGATCTGGGGCTTGCGCCGCTGGGCTTTGTCGCCACCGATTATGCGACGCTGATCTGGGGCCTCGATCCCGTGACCGACCCCGCGCCCCTGCTCGATGCCCCGACCCTGCGCCAGGATCTTGATGGCTGGCTCGACGGCAATGCGGTGATGAAACGCACCTTCCGCAACGTGGCGCTGGTCTCCGGCCTGATCGAGCGGCAGGTCCGCGGCCAGCGCAAGACGGGGCGGCAGGCGACATTTTCGTCGGACATCCTTTATGGCACGCTGCGCCGCTACGATCCCGGTCATCTTCTGCTGAAGATTACCCGCGACGAGGCGATGCGCGGCCTGATCGACTTCGGCCGGATCGAGGAGATGCTGGCGCGCACCGGCGGCCGGCTGCGGTTGCGCCGGCTGGACCGCGTGACCCCGCTTGCCGCGCCGCTGCTGCTGGAGGTCGGCAAGGTGCCGGTCGGCGGCCTGGGCCGCGAACGGCTGGCCGTGGCCGAGGCGCAGCGCCTGATGGCGGCGGCCGGGCTGGACGAAGCGGAACCCGCCGGGCACCCTGCGACGGTGGACAAGGCCTGAGGTCGGGCTCGGGCAGAGTGTCCGGCCGGCTTGCGCCCGCAAAAGGGGGTACGAGGAAGGCCACCCTCCGGATCCTGGCGGCCCGCGCCCCGCAGTCCGCGCCCGCCGCAGCGCCGCCGTCCCTCCCTGGCCGATGCCCGCGCGTTCCCCAAGCCGACCAACCGGCACCCTCTTGCGCATGGCCTCCGGTCGGGGCGGATCCCGGACCGTGGCGGCTCGCCCGGCGATCCGCGCACCCCGCCCGCCGCCCTCCCTGGCCGATGCCGGCACGTTTCCCATGCCGTCCATCCGGCACCGTCTTGCGCATGGCCGCCGACCGTTGCAGATCCGGGGCATGACGCTGATCCTTGCCCTTGGCCCGGAGACCCTGCAGGCGTTGCCCTCCGGCGCGCTCCACTGGCCGGACCGGCGCCTGCTGGCTGTATCCGATCTGCATTTCGGCAAATCGGCCCGCCTGGCCCGCCGCGGCGGCGCGCTTCTGCCGCCCTACGAGACGCGGGCGACGCTGGAGCGGCTGGACGCCGACCTGGCGGCCACCGGCGCGCGGACGGTCGTCTGCCTCGGCGACAGTTTCGACGATCTGGCCGCGGCGGGGACCATGGCCGAGGACGATCTTCTGTGGCTGACACGCCTCATGGCCGGGCGCGACTGGATCTGGATCGAGGGGAACCACGATCCCGGCCCCCTCGCCCTCGGGGGAAGCCACCGCGCGCAGATGCGCCTGGGCGCGCTGACCTTCCGCCATATCGCCGACCCCGGCGAAAGGTTCGAGGTTTCCGGCCATTACCATCCGAAGGCCCGGCTGGCCGGACAGGCGCGGCCCTGTTTCCTGATCGACGGCGCGCGGCTGATCCTGCCGGCCTACGGCACCTATACCGGCGGCCTCTGGTGCCACGACCCCGCGCTCTGCCACCTGATGGCCCCCGCCGCCCGCGCAGTGCTGACCGGCCCGGCACCGCTCGTCATCCCCATGCCGCGGCGACAGGGCTAGCCCCGCCCCTTGCCGGCGCGCCACCGCGGGGGCGGGGGCGGGATTGCGCGGGATCTCTATCCGCACTTCCGCTGCGCGATCCCGGCCGCTGCCGCGGTGCGATCTTGTGGTGCGCACCGCGCAAGGCCGTGCCGACCCTTGCAAACCCCGCGCCGTTCGGGGATTGTTCCGGCCATGATCGCCCCCGACCCCAAGCTGCGCCCGGAACGGCTGCCCGAAGACGCCGACCGCGCCCTGCGTCCGCAGGCGCTGGAGGATTTCATCGGCCAGCAGGACGTCCGCGCCAATCTGCGCATCTTCATCGAAAGCGCCCGGATGCGCGGCGAGGCGATGGACCATACGCTGTTCCACGGCCCTCCCGGCCTTGGCAAGACCACGCTGGCGCAGATCATGGCGCGCGAACTGGGCGTGGGCTTCCGCATGACCTCCGGCCCGGTGCTGGCGCGGCCGGGCGACCTGGCGGCGATCCTGACCAATCTCGAACCCCGCGATGTCCTTTTCATCGACGAGATCCACCGCCTCTCGCCGGTCGTCGAAGAGGTGCTCTACCCGGCGATGGAGGATTTCGCGCTTGACCTCGTGATCGGCGAGGGGCCCGCCGCGCGCACGGTCCGTATCGACCTGCAACCCTTCACGCTGGTCGGCGCCACCACGCGGCTCGGCCTCCTCACCACGCCCCTGCGCGACCGTTTCGGCATCCCGACCCGGCTGCAATTCTACACCGAGGACGAACTCAACGAGATCGTCACCCGCGGCGCCCGCCTCCTTGGCGTCAACGCCGACCCCGAGGGCTGCCGCGAGATCGCGCGCCGCGCCCGCGGCACCCCGCGCATCGCCGGCCGACTCCTTCGCCGGGTGGTCGATTTCGCCCTGGTCGAGGCCGGCGGCCATGTCAGCCGCGCACTCGCCGACCGGGCGCTGACCCGGCTGGGCGTCGACAGCCTCGGCCTCGACGGCGCCGACCGCCGCTATCTCACGCTTCTGGCCGAGCATTACGCCGGCGGCCCGGTCGGCGTCGAGACCATCGCCGCCGCCCTCTCCGAGCCGCGCGACGCCATCGAGGAGGTGATCGAGCCCTATCTTCTGCAACAGGGCCTGATCCAGCGCACGCCCCGCGGGCGGATGCTGGGGATGCGGGCCTGGCGTCACCTCGGGCTGGAGGCACCCCGCGAACCCGGTCGCGCTGCCGGCCAGTCGGATCTGTTCGGGGGCTGAGGGAAGCCGGCCCGCCGTGCATCGACCGCGGTTGGGGGCGCTGCCCCCGCCCTTGCCTGCTGGACCGGATCCGGCAAAATTGGAATGTGGATCCGGTTACACCGGAATTGTGGCGGCGTCTACGGGGCGTCGGGATTTGGCTTTTCGGCTTCGATCGTGGTGGTGAAGCCGGTTGAAGTGATCTCGTGTCGGGCGCTGGTGATGGACCAGAGGCCGGCGGCACCGGGGCGGAAGCCGATGGCAAGGATGCGGCCCTCGGCGGCGATGGCGGGGGTGCCCGGCATGGTGATGGAGAGGCGGTCGTTGCCGCGCGCGATCTCGCGCAGAGCGGAGTTCGCGGCGGCGCGGGCCTCGGCCTCGGTCTTGTGGCTGTGGCGGAGCTTCTTGACCGGCGTGCCGTCGCCCTCGGTCACGATCCTGACCTTGCCGGTCGTCTCGTCCTTCCATGTGGCTTCGACCGATTTCCAGGCCTCGCGGGTGGCAAGCGTCAGTGACCAGCTGATCTGGCCGGTGCGATGGACGGGCACTGGCAGCAGGGCGAGGCCGCTGGCGGTCTTGCCCTCGCCGCGTGCGAGGAAGAGGAGCGCGTCGCCCTTCACGGTGGCGAGCGCATCATGGTCCTTGGCGAGGCGGATGAGGAAGGTCAGATCGCTTTCGGCGGTCTGGTCGAGATGATCGTAGTGGATATCCTTCAGCGAG
>JBDHSO010000007.1:0-53104 GCA_039808125.1 Rhodobacter sp.
GGCGGCGGCCTGCGTGTCCGCGATTCCGGCGCGGACGGCCGCCAGATCGCTGGCCTCGGCCCGCGACAGCCGCAGGGCCGAGGCCGTGCCCTCGCCGCCCAGAACGGCCAGCCGCCGCAGCCAGCGCGGCGGCAGATCGCCCTCCAGATGCATCAGGACCGGCAGCGCCCGGGCATCGGCGCCGGGCAGGACATGGGCCAGCACCCCGGTTGCCGCCATGGCCGCCACGGCGGGCGCCGGATCGGGCGCGGAGAGCAGCTTCCTCATCTCGGCGCCGATGCGTTCGCGCGACAATCCGTCGATCCCGTCGGCCAGGGCGGCGCAGGCCGCCAGCCCCTCGGCATCCGCGCCTTCGCCCGGGTCGCCGTACCAGGCGGTAAAGCGAAAGAAGCGCAGGATGCGCAGATAATCCTCGCGGATGCGGTCCGCGGCACTGCCGACAAAGCGCAGGCGGCGGGCCAGCGCATCGGGCAACCCGCCCAGAGGGTCGATCACCGTACCATCGGCACGGGCATAAAGCGCGTTCATGGTAAAGTCGCGGCGGGCGGCATCCTCCTCGATCCGGGTCGAGAAGGCTATGGCGGCGTGCCGGCCATAGGTTTCCACATCGCGGCGGAAGGTGGTGATCTCGAACGGCAGGCCGCCGGCGACGACCGTCACCGTGCCATGGGCGATGCCGGTCGGCACGGCCTTCAGCCCGGCCGCGCGCGCCAGACCGATCACGGTTTCGGGCAGGGCATCGGTCGCGATGTCCACATCCGCCACAGGCGCGCCAAACAGCGCATTGCGGACGCAGCCGCCCACCGGCAGGGCGAGATGGCCGGCGGCGGCAAATAGGGCCAGAACCTGCTGGGTCTCGGCCCGGGTCAACCAGTCGCCGGAAACCTTCATGCCCGTCCCGCCAGCCCGCGCAGGATGCGGGCGGTTGCGCCCCAGATGTAATAGGGGCCCCAGGGCAGGGTATAGTAGCGCCGCCACTGGCCGCGCCAGAGCCGCCGCTCGATCGCGAAATTCGCCGGATTCAGCACATGGTCCAGCGGCACGTCGAACACTTCTTCCACCTCTCCGGCCTCGGGGATGGGAACGAAGTCGTCGCGCAGCACCCCAAGCACCGGCGTGACGGAAAAGCCCGTGACCGTTTCATGCGCGGGCAGCCGGCCCAGAATGGTAACGCGATCAGGCGACAGCCCGATTTCCTCGCGGGTTTCGCGCAGGGCCGCCGCTTCGGGGGTGGCGTCGCCGGCATCGACCTTGCCGCCCGGACAGGCGACCTGCCCGGGATGATGCTTCAGTTCCGAAGAGCGCTTGGTCAGGATCACCCGCGACCCGCCGTCGCGCAGCCAGACCGGGATCAGCACTGCCGCAGGCCGCAGCTTGCGCGCCGGCGGCAGCACCAGATCCGGGTTCAGGTCATAGTCCGACGAGGCGCCCGCCGGGCGGCGCAGCAGGTCCCGCAGGCGGGCCTCATCCGGCATCGCGACCGGCATCCGTTGCCTCGAAGCCCAGCGTCTTGGGATCCATCACATAATGCGCACCGCAGAACTGGCAATCCGCCGTGACGTTGCCCTCGTCATTCGTCATATGCGCGATGTCCTTCTGGCTGTAGATCGACATCGTGTTGCGGACCTTTTCCTCCGAGCAGGAGCAGCCGAAGCGGACCGCCTGCGCATCGAAGACCCGCGGCTCTTCTTCGTGGAACAGCCGGACCAGCAGGTCGGTCGGCGGGACGCTGGGGCCGATCAGCTCGATCTCCTCGACGGTGTCGAGCAGGGCATTCGCACGGGTCCAGTCCTCGGCCGCCGCGCCGGACAGGATATCGGCATGGGTCAGAAGCCCGCCCTCGCCGCTGCCGCCTTCGGCCGCGACACCGCCCGTGGGCGGCATGTGCTGCAGCATGATGCCGCCGCCGCGCCAGTGCAACGGCCGGCCCGGCTCGGCGCTTTCGCCGAATGCCAGCGCGAAACGGGTCGGAATCTGTTCCGACTGGGCGAAATAGGTCTCGGCGCAGGCCGCAAGGCTGCCACCGGCAATGGGCGTGTAGCCCTGATAGGGCAGGCTGCCCTCGCCCTGATCCAGCATGACCGCGAAATAGCCCTCGCCGATCAGGTCGAAGGGGTTCTCGGCCTCGCCCAGCCGTTCGGCATCGAAACTGGCATAGGCGCGCATCCGGGCCGGGCCGCCCTCTTTCTCGGGGGCGTAATAATCGGTCGCGATGATCCGCGCGGCACCTTTGCCGCGGACCTGGATCGAAACCTTCCAGCGCAGCTTGATCGACTGTCCGATCAGCGCGGTGATCAATGCGGTCTCGGCCACCAGCGCCTCGATCTTCGAGGGATAGTTGTGCTGTTTCAGAATCTTGTCCAGCACGCCATCCAGCCGGACCACCCGGCCGCGGATGCCGCTGCGGTCCAGTTGAAAGGGCAGGATGCTGTCGTCCCAGGCAAGGGCGGGGCCGGTTGTCATTCGGGGGGTTTCCTTGTGGCGCCGGGTCTGGCAATCGGGCCTATATAATCCGCGAACCGCCCCTAACCAAGAGGTGCCCATGATCCGGCGCTATGGCGAATCCCCCCGGTCCGGCCAGCGCTATCGCCGCCGACCGGGCGTCTATGCCGTTCTCCTGCAGGGCGACAGCATCCTGGCGACCCATCAGGCCGAACCCTGGCCGGAGTTCCAGCTTCCCGGCGGCGGCATCGACAAGGGCGAACAGCCGATTGCCGCATTGCATCGCGAAGTCTTCGAGGAAACCGGCTGGAAGATCGCCATCCGCCGCCGGATCGGCGCTTTCCGCCGCTTTACCTACATGCCGGAATACGACCTCTGGGCCGAAAAGCTGTGTACCGTCTATCTGGCCCGGCCGATCCTGCCGCTTGGCCCGCCAGGCGAGGCCGGCCATACCGCGGTCTGGCTGCCGGTCGGCGATGCGCTGGAGCTTCTGGGCAATGACGGCGACCGGGCGATGCTGGCTCAGGCCGTGGACGGGCCACGGTAGTCGAGCGCAAGGACCGAGACGTCATCGGGAAACTGATCGGTTCCGGCGAAGGCTGCAAGCTCCCAGATCAGGGCTTCCAGCATGCGGTCGCTGGGCAGGCCGGCCAGCCCGGCCAGCATTGTCGCCGCGCCCTCGGCACCCAGATCGCCCGGGCGGCCGGGGCATTCGGTGATGCCGTCCGACATCAGCACCAGCCGGTCGCCCGGTGCCAGGCTGACGGTCGTATCCTCGTATTCCGCGCCGGGGATCAGACCCACCGGCAGGCCGCCGAGGCCCACCATCTCCACCACGCCCGAGGCGCGCAGGACAACCGGATGGGGGTGGCCGGCCTGCGCCAGCCGGGCGATGCCCGTGACAAGGTCGATTTCCGCATAGGCCATGGTGAAATATTGCTCGACCTGCACATCCTCGATCATCAGGCGATTGAAGGCGGCCATCAACTGGGCCGGCGGACGGGTGATCCGGCTACCATCCGGGCCGGGCAGGAAGGCAAGGTTCTGTTCGGGGGAACTGCCCGAGAGATAGCCGGCCAGCCGCGCCGACATCATCGCCGAGGCGACGCCGTGGCCCGAGACATCGACCGACCAGACGGCGACACGCCGGTCGTCGATGCGAAAGCTGCCGACCAGATCGCCGCCCACATGACCCGAGGCCCGGACCATCATCGCCACCGTTGCCGCGCCATAATCGCGCAGCCGGTCGCGCAACAGGGTCTGTTGCAGCTTGCGGGCCTCGATCAGGTCGCGTTCAAGCGAATCGTAGACGCGCTGCAACGCACCCAGGGCCTGCGCCACGAGGCGGTTCTTCTCGACCAGTTCGGCCTGCATCGAAAGGATGCGCATTCCCGCGCGGAGCCGGGCATTCAGTTCCTCGGAACTGACCGGCTTGGTCACGAAATCGTCGGCCCCCGCCTCCAGCCCGCGGGCGATCTCGGACTTTTCGGATTTCGAGGTGAGCAGGATGAAATAGCAGTACCCCTCGCAGGATCCCTGGCGTGGAAGGGCGCGGAGGCGCTTGCAGAATTCGACGCCGGTCATCCCCTCCATCATCCAGTCCGACAGGATGATGTCGACGGGAACGGTGGCGCAAAGCGCCAGCGCCTCCTCGGCCGAGGAGGATTCGCGCACGTCATAGCCCCAGCGGCGCAGATAGACCGCCAGCAACCGCCGCTGCGCCCGGCTGTCGTCGACAACCAGAACGCAGGGCGGCCCGGCCCGCCGGCCCGGAACTTCGGTTTGCAACAGACTGGTCTCACCCGGCACGACAAACACCCAAACTGACCGGGGCAGGTTTGCCCGTAACAGGTTAACGGCAGGTGAAATCTAAAATTCGCCGTTTCGCACCGTCATATCGTTACCGATTGTTAAGGCCGGCGGAGCAGGATCTCCTGCAATGTGAAACCGGAACTGCGACCGGAGGGTGGCATGATCGACTGGACCAGGCTGAGCGAATTGCGCCGCGAAATCGGCGACGAGGATCTGGCGGAAGTTGCCGCCTGCTTCCTGGAAGAGGCGGATGAAGTCGTGGCCCGGCTCGACCGTTGCGGCTCGCCGCCGGATCTGGCCGCGCAACTGCATTTCCTGAAGGGCAGCGCGCTGAACCTGGGGCTGGTGGATTTTGCCCGGCTTTGCCAGGAGGGGGAGCGACGCCTTTCCTCCGGAAACTTCGCCATGCAGGACCTGCCGCGGCTGGTCGCGGTGTATGAGGCATCGAAATCCGCATTCCGCGGGGCCCTTGCCCGGGGCAATGCGGCTTAACCGGGAATTGCCCGGGGGGTTCTCTCGCAGTCCGGCCGGGCGAAGGCCGGTCGGGACGTGCCAGGGGCAAGACCGTTCCGCCGGCAGCGACCCCCGCAATCCCGGCCGCGAGCAGGCAAAAACAGGCGTCTAGCGCCGGTCCAGCGTGCAACAGCCCTGCCAGATCCGGTTCCTGCCGCCTCTGTAGTCCTTGTCGAAGATCAGCGCGGTCAATCCGAAGCGCCGGTCCGACATGCCGTCGCTGCACATGCTTCGGGTGACGATCAGCGAAAGCCCGTGGCCCCGTGCCGGATCTTCGGCCAGCGCGAACCAGCCTTCGGGCGCCACCTCCGTCACTGGCAAGGAAAGGGCCACGTCCTGCTCCTCGGCGGTCGACCAGGTGCCGCCGAAACCGGCAATCTCCATGGCCCAGAACGGTTCGGTTCCGATGCAGCGCATCGGACGCGGCAGGCTGGACGGATCCAGCGGCATGGCCTGTAGAAAGCGGCGCGCGACCCAGCCCGATCCTTCGGGCAGCGGAACCAGCGCCCATTTGCCGTCACCCGAGATATCCAGCACCTCGATCCCTTCGGTTCCGGGCGCGAGGGTTGCAAGGATCGCCGCGCGGGCCGAAGGTTCGGCCCGTATGTTCAGCACGTCATCCGCCGCCACGCCGGTCACGCGGGCCAGTCCGGGAAAGACCTCGGCGGCCGCGGGGGCGGCCAGCAGTGCCAGTGCAAGAAGGCCGGCGCGGATCATCGCTTTCCCCAGCTGAGCGAGGCGTATTTGCGGGTGAAGAACTGCCCCATCAGCCCGATCAGGATGCAGACCAGCGCCGCATAGATCGGATAGTCGAGTGAGGTGTACCGCGGGTGATAGTTCAGGAACATGTAGCCGCGGCCCTGGTCGATGGTGTGATAAAGCGGGTTCCAGTCGAATTTGGAGCGGACGCTGGCCGTGGCGTTGTTGGCCGCGAACATCTTGCCCGAGGCGATCATGTTCGCCCGCGCATAGACCATGGCCAGGATGCCGATCACCTCGGGATTCCAGGGTTTGGCGGCATAGAAGATCAGCCCGATTGCCGCTCCGGAGAACCAGGCCAGCAGATAGACGCCGGCAAGCCCGACGGGATCGTGGATGGTGATCGGCGTGATCAGCGCGTGGTAGAGGAACATGATGACCACGGCCGCCAGCGTCTGCTGGTAGAGCGCCGACAGCGCGGCCGCCGTCACCGCGACCACCGGATTCATCGGCGCATGCATCATCATGGGCGAGGTCGGGCCGTCGGCGCCGGAAACCGCGCCCAGCGCCTTGGTATGGGTCAGGAACATGAAGACGCCCGACATCACGAACAGGATGAAGTCGCCGCGGATCGCCACCCGCCGCATGCCGAGAATGTGGAACATCACCACGAAGATCGCCAGCACGATGCCGGCGTTGATCACGCTCATCACCAGGCCGAAGATGGCATTGCCATGCGATTTGCGCAGGTTGCGGATCGTGGCATGATAGATCAGTTCGAGAAGCTCGAACCCGGTTGCGATATGCGACGGCTTGCTCGCCTGTGGACGAAACATCCGGTGCGTTCCCGATCCTGTGTCGCCTGCCCGGGCGCGGGGCAGGGCGGCTTGCGCTTCCCTAGTCCGCAAAGGATAAGGGCTTTGATCGCGCAAGGAAACAGCCGCAATATGTCGATTTCAAGGAGAGGCGCATGGATTTCGAGCGTATGGGAACCGTCTTTCGCAGGCTGGCGCTGGAGGCGGGGGCGCAAATCCTGAAGGTCTATGAAAGCCCGGATTTCGAGGTGAAGGCCAAGTCCGACGCCAGCCCCGTCACCGAAGCCGACGAGATGGCGGATGCGCTGATTTCCGCCGGATTGCGCGCGGCCTTTCCCGATCAGGTGCTGATCACCGAGGAACAGGCGGCCAGCCACGCGCAGGTCGCCCGCACCTTCCTGATTGTCGATCCTCTTGACGGGACGAGGGAATTCGTCCAGCGCCGGGGTGATTTCACGGTGAACATCGCCTATGTCGAAGACGGCGTGCCGCTGCGGGGCGTGGTCTATGCGCCGGCGAAGGGCCGGCTGTTCTACACGCTGCCCGATGGCCGCGCAGTCGAGGAGACCGGACCCTTCGACCTCGACACGCCCGGCCCGGTGACGGCGCTTTCGGTCTCTGCCCCCGATAACGACGCCCTGATGGTCGTTGCGTCGAAATCGCACCGCGACGCCGCGACCGATGCCTTCATCGCCCGCTATCGCGTGAAGGATGCGAAAAGCGCTGGATCGAGCCTCAAGTTCTGTCTTGTCGCGACCGGAGAGGCCGATCTCTATCCGCGCATCGGCCGCACGATGGAATGGGATACCGCCGCCGGCGATGCGGTGCTGCGGGGCGCGGGCGGGACGGTGGTGCGGGTCGACGACCAGAGCCCGCTGGCCTATGGCAAGCCGGGCTGGGAAAATCCGCATTTCATTGCCTATGCCCCCGGTGTCGTGTTGAAATAACCCGGCGCCGGCAATCCGCCGCGCATCGGTACCGTCCTGGTGGCAGCTTTTGCGTGACGGGGGATGACGACCCGTGAATTATGGCGCAGCGGGCCAGAAACCGCCCGGAAACCGGCGCAATGGATGTTTACCAGTTCGGTAACAGGATGGCGAGCCGGGTGCCGGCATGATCACAGGCGAGCAGGACCATGAAACCCAGAAAAGTGACGAAGGCTGTTTTTCCGGTTGCGGGCCTGGGGACCCGGTTTCTTCCGGCGACCAAGTCGATTCCGAAAGAGATCATGACCCTGGTTGACCGCCCGCTGATCCAATATGCCATCGACGAGGCGCGCGCGGCCGGAATCAAGGAGTTCATCTTCATCACCAGCCGCGGGAAATCC
This sequence comes from Rhodobacter sp., assembly GCA_039808125.1. Classification (GTDB taxonomy): domain Bacteria; phylum Pseudomonadota; class Alphaproteobacteria; order Rhodobacterales; family Rhodobacteraceae; genus Pseudogemmobacter. The sequence goes on from JBDHSO010000007.1 coordinate 7,609, forward strand.
GCGCTGGAGGATTATTTCGATCACGCGCCAGAGCTGGAAAGCGAACTGCGCAGGAAGAACAAGACCGATCTGCTTGAGGTGCTGAAGGATACCAACATGGATTCGGGCGCCATCGCCTATGTGCGGCAGAACCGGCCGCTGGGCCTTGGCCATGCCGTCTGGTGCGCCCGCCGGCTGATCGGCGACGAACCTTTCGCCGTGCTCTTGCCCGATGACGTGATCGCGGCGGAAAAGCCCTGCCTGCAACAGATGGTCGAGGCCTATGACCAGACCGGCGGCTGCATGGTGGCCGCGATGGAGGTTCCGCCGCCCAAGGCCAGCGCCTATGGCGTTCTGGACATCGCCGAGGACCATGGCAGCATCGTGCGCGCCCGGGGCATGGTGGAAAAGCCGAAGGCCGAAGATGCGCCGTCGAACCTGGCAGTGATCGGGCGCTACATCCTGTCGCCCAAGGTCCTGACGAACCTGAACCGCCTGAAACAGGGCGCCGGCGGCGAGATCCAGCTGACCGATGCCATCGCGGAGGAGGCGGAACCCGATGGCGAGGGCGTTTATGGCTTCCGCTTCCGCGGCCTGCGCTACGATTGCGGGTCAAAGGCGGGGTTCCTGCAGGCGACCGTGGCCTTCGGCCTGTCGCGGCCCGATCTGCGCGACGAGTTCGGCACCTATCTGCACGAGATGATGGCGCAACAGAAAGCTGCGCAATAGACCGATGGGCCTCCGCGAACCTCTTGCGGGCGCCCCGTCCCCTCCCGCCTCGCGCTGGGCGATCGGCGAGATGCCGGCCGATGCGCGCGGCACGCTCTGGCAATCGTTTCGCCTCGGACACCGCCGCCGCGCACTGATCGCCCGGGCCATCCGCAAGCGGCGGGAGTTGCAGGTGCTGGCCGACCGCACCGGGGATCTGAGCCGCGACGCCATCCTCTGCATCGCCGTCGTCCGGAACGAGGCGGTGCGCCTGCCGCAGTTTCTGGATCATCACCGACGGCTGGGCGTCGATCACTTCCTGATCGTCGACAATGCCAGCACCGACGGCACCGCCCACCTGTTGCAGGGCGCGGCCGATGTCTCGCTGTGGCAGACTGCCGCCAGCTACAAGAAATCCCGTTTCGGGCTGGACTGGCAGAACTGGCTTCTGCTGCGGCATGGTCACGGGCGCTGGTGCCTGACGCTCGACGCCGACGAGTTGCTGGTCTATCCGCATTGGGAAAGCCGCAGCCTGCCGGCGCTGACCGGCTGGCTGGAGGGGCAGGGGATCGCCGCCTTTCCGGCGCTGATGCTGGATCTTTATCCCGAGGGCCGGCTGTCGGCGCAGGAATATCGCCCGGGCGACGATCCATTGCAGATCCTGCGCTGGTTCGATCCGGGGAATTATATCGTCCAGGTCCAGCCGCGGATGCATAACCTCTGGATTCAGGGGGGCGTCCGGGCGCGCAGCTTCTTTGCCGAGGACCCTCGCCGCGGCCCGACGCTGAACAAGATTCCGCTGGTGAAATGGCACTGGCGTTATGCCTATGTGAACTCGACCCATTCGATCCTGCCGGCGCGGCTGAATGCGGTATTCGACGAGGACGGGGGGGAACGGATTTCCGGCGTGCTGCTGCATACCAAGTTCCTGCACACCATCGTCGACAAGTCGGCGGAAGAGAAGGTGCGGCGCCAGCATTTCGGCGATCCCGACAGGTTCGGCACCTATTACGACGGGCTGATCGCGGATCCCGTGCTGCACTGCGCCGCTTCGCGCCGGCTGACCGGCTGGCGCCAGCTGGAGGCGCTGGGCCTTATGTCGCGGGGCGGTTGGGTCTAGGGGTGATTGTTTACAGATGGCCGGGATATTTGTAGAAATCGACAAAATGAGTGAAATCCGGGAAACAATTCCGGACGGGCGGGCAGTCGGCGGCGGGAAAACGGGTGGGGCGGGAACGCTTTGTCAACCCTTCGCCTGTCTGGTGCGTTGCAATCCTGTCGGCCAGACCGGGGTGTCGTTGTGGGTATGATTGGCTCATATCGTCTGCGCTGGCGCCGCAAGCGTCTGCTTGCCCGGGCGCTGTGGCGCCGGCGCGATCTGCGGGCGGTCTCGGTTCGCGCCGACGGGCTGACGGGCGATCCGGTGCTTCTGTTCGCCACGCTGCGCAACGAACGCATCCGCCTGCCATATTTCCTGCGGTATTACCGGGACCTTGGCGTCGACCATTTCCTGATGGTCGACAACGGCAGCGATGACGGCAGCCGCGAATATCTGGCGGCGCAGCCCGATGTCTCGGTCTGGACCACGACAGCCGGCTATCGCGGCAGCCGCTTCGGCATGGACTGGATCATGGTGCTGCTGCGCCGTTACGGACACGGCCGCTGGTGCCTGACGGTCGATGTCGATGAATTCCTGATCTATCCCTTCTGCGAAACCCGCCCGCTGCGGGCCCTGACAGACTGGCTGGACGCCAGCGGATTGCGCAGTTTTTCGGCCATGCTTCTGGACATGTATCCCAAGGGTCCGATGCAGGACCGGCCCTATCGCGAGGGGCAGAATCCGTTCGAGATCGCGCAATGGTTCGACAGCGGCAATTACACCGTCAGCCGCAACTGGGGCTATGGCAATCTCTGGATCCAGGGCGGGCCGCGGATGCGGGGCTTCTTTGCCCGCAACCCCAGGGCGGCGCCGGCGCTGAACAAGATCCCGCTGGTGCGCTGGGACCGAAGCTATGCCTATGTCAGTTCGACCCACATGATGCTGCCGCGCGGGCTGAACCGGGTGTATGAGACGGATGGCGGCGAAAAGGCCAGCGGCTGCCTGCTGCATGCCAAGTTCCTCGATACTTTCGCGGTGAAGGCGGCCGAGGAAATGGCGCGCGGTCAACATTATGCCCAAAGTCGCGAGTATATCGCCTATCAGAAGGGGTTGCAGGAGCAGCCGGATTTCTGGTGCGGCTGGAGCGAGAGATACATCAACTGGCGCCAGCTTGAAATTTTGGGGCTGATGTCAAAGGGGAACTGGGCGTGACTCTGGGCTTCGTCATGCTGTGCCATACCGCGCTGGACCGCGCGGCGCAGATCGCCCGTCACTGGGCCGGGGCCGGCTGCCCGGTGGTGATCCATGTCGACCGCCGCACGCCGGATGCGCAGGTCGCCGCGATGCGGGCGGCGCTGGCCGATCTGCGCGACATCCGCTTTGCCCCGCGCCATGCCTGCGAATGGGGCACCTGGGGCATCGTTGCCGCAACGCAGGAGGCGGCGCAGATCCTGCTGGCCGACTTTCCGGCAGTGCGGCACGTCTTCCTCGCCTCGGGGTCCTGCCTGCCGCTGCGCCCGGTCGAGGAGTTGCGGGCCTATCTCGACGCCCGCCCGCGCACCGATTTCATCGAAAGCGTGACCACGGCCGATGTCGGCTGGACGGTGGGCGGGCTCAGCGCCGAGCGGTTCACGCTGCGCTTTCCGTTCAGTTGGCGCAAGCGCCGCGCGATGTTCGACGCCTATGTCGCGCTACAGCGCCGGCTGCGCATCCGCCGCCGCCTGCCGAAGGGGCTGGTGCCGCATCTGGGCAGCCAGTGGTGGTGCCTGACCCGGCAGACACTTTCGGCCATCCTCGATGCCCCCGACCGCACCCGGATCGATCGCTATTTCCGCCGGGTCTGGATCCCTGACGAAAGCTATTTCCAGTCGCTGGCCCGCCGCTATGCGGCCGAGATCGAAAGCCGGTCGCTTACGCTGTCGAAGTTCGACCATCAGGGCAAGCCGCATGTCTTCTATGACGATCATCTGCAACTTCTGCGCCGGTCCGACTGTTTTGTCGCGCGCAAGATCTGGCCGCGGGCGGATCGGCTTTATCAGGCCTTCCTGGCGCCGGATGCCGCCAGCCAGCCCCGCGCCGAACCCAATCCGGGAAAGATCGACCGGCTGTTTTCCAAGGCGACCGAGCGGCGGATCACCGGCCGGCCCGGGCTTTACATGCAGTCGCGCTTTCCCCGAGCCGGGGTCGAACAGGGCCTGACCGCGGCGCCCTATTCGGTGTTCGAGGGTTTTGCCGACGTGTTCGAGGGGTTCGAGACCTGGCTGTCGAAAGTGGCCGGGCTTCGGGCGCATGGCCATCTGTTCGCGCCGCTGCGTGCCGAGTTTTCCGGTGGCGCCGAGATCTACAACGGGTGCCTGTCCGACAGCGCCCGGTTGCGCGACTACAACCCCCGCAGCTTCCTGACCAACCTGATCTGGAACACCCGGGGAGAGCGGCAGTGCTTTCAGTTCGGCCCCGACGATGCCCAGGCGATCGTCCCCTTCCTGGCCGCTGACCCCAACGCGCGGATCTCGGTCATAACCGGCGCCTTCGCCGTGCCGCTCTACCTGTCCAAGCTGAACTTCGGCATCCTGCGGGCCGAGGCCGCGCGGCTGCAACGGATCGAGGGCGAGTTCGTCGCCGCCCTGCGCCAGCCTGCCGTCAAGGCCAGCGTCAGGATCTGGACGCTGGCCGAATTCATCGAAAACCCGATGGAGCCGTTGCAGACCATCGTCGACGAGATCGGCCCCCGGTCCGCCCGCCGCCTGACCGAAGTGCCGCGTCTGGCCGATCTGTCGGGCTTCGGGCAATTCCTGCAGAACCTGCGAAATCAGGGCATGCAGCCGGTGCTGATGGGCGATTTCCCCGTGGGCGGCACGCCGTCCACCCCCGGCAACCGCCGCGCGCGGCCCTATCTGGTGAAATAAGTGGCGCCGAAATTCACTTCCTTCGTGATGTTCGCCGAAATGCGGACCGGATCGAACTTTCTGGAAGCCAATCTGAACGCCCTGCCCGGCGTGTCCTGCCTGGGCGAGGTGTTCAACCCGAACTTCATTGGCAAGAAGGATCAGGATGCCATGTTCGGCATCGATCTTGCCCTGCGCGAGGCCGATCCGCTTTTCTTGCTGCGTCGGCTGCGCGAGGTAACGCCCGGACTGGCCGGGTTTCGCTATTTCCACGACCACGATCCGCGGATCCTGCCGGTGCTGCTGGACGATCCGGCCTGCGCCAAGATCGTGCTGACGCGCAATCCGCTGGAAAGCTATGTCAGCTGGAAGATCGCCCAGGCCACGGGTCAGTGGAAGCTGACCAATCCGAAGAATCTGAAATCCGGGCGCGGCCGGTTCGACCCGGCCGAGTTCGAGACCCATGTCGCGGCGTTGCAGGCCTTTCAGATCGCGCTGGTGCACGGGCTGCAGGTGCGCGGCCAGACGGCTTTCTACATCGATTACGAGGATATCCAGGATCTCGACGTGCTGAACGGACTGGCCGGCTGGCTTGGTGTGGCCGGGCGGCTGGAGGCGATGGATGCGACGCTGAAGAAGCAGAACCCCGAGGAACTGGCGGCCAAGGTCACAAACCCCGAGGAGATGGAACGGGCGCTGGCCCGGATGGATCGTTTCAACCTGGCCCGCACCCCGAATTTCGAACCGCGCCGCCAACCGGCCATCCCCTCCTTCGTCGCGGCCGAAGGGGCAGGGCTTCTCTACATGCCCGTCCGCCCGGGGCCGGAGGCTGCGGTTCGCGACTGGCTGGCGGGTCTGGGCGGCGGGCTGGTCGACGATTTCACCCAGAAATCCCTGCGCCAGTGGAAACGCCGCTTCCTGCCGCATCGCAGCTTTACCGTGATCCGCCACCCGTTGCTGCGCGGCCATGCGGCGTTTCGCGCGCTGGTTTCGGCGCGCAACCGCGCCGATCTGCGCCAGCTTCTGAACCGCGCGCACAAGGCCGATCTGCCGCCGCCGGGCGAAGCCTTTCGCGATGCCGGGCACGAGCGGCAGGCGTTTCTGGCCTTTCTGCGCTATGCGAAACTTGCCGCGGGGGGGCAGACGGGGCAGCGGGTCGACGCGCATCTGGCCAGCCAGACCGCCGTGTTGCAGGGCTTTGCCCAGTTTCATCCGCCCGATCGGGTGATCCGCGAGGAAAATCTGGCCGAGGATCTGCCGGCGCTGGCGCAGGAGATCGGCCTCGACGCGCCTGGGATCGCACCCGATACCGCCGCGGCCGAAGCGCTGGCGGCGATCTGGGATCCGCAACTGGAGGATGCCGCACAGGAGGCCTGGGGCCGCGATTACATGGGTTTCGGCTTTGCTCGCTGGAAACCCTGACCCCGGCGCTAGCGCAGATCCTTTCGGGCCTGCGTCACCAGGTTTTGCAGATCGCCCAGCGTCATATATCCGAAGGCGCCGCCATCGCCGGCGATCCAGGTCGGCGTTCCGGTCAGACCCATGTGATCGGCCAGCGCCATCGAATGCTCGATATGGTCCGTGACCTCGGCCGAATCCATGTCGCGCTTCAGCCGCGCAGTGTCGAGTCCGAGCTTCTTTGCCACCCGCATTGCGCTGGTCAGTCCGGCCCGGCCCTTGCCGGCCATCATCGCGGCATGAAACTCCAGGTACTTGCCCTGTTTCAGCGTGGCGAGCGAAACCTGCGCGGCGGCGAGCGAATCCTCGCCGAAGATCGGCCATTCCCGAAAGACGACCCGCAGTCCCGGATCGCCCGCGATCAGCTTCTTCACGACCGGAACGTCCATGCGGCAATAGGGGCAGTTGTAGTCGAAGAATTCGGTCAGGGTGATGTCGCCATCCGGATTGCCCAGAACCGGCGCGAAGGGCTGGCGCTCGATCGCCTTGCGCAGTTCCTCGGGCATCGGGTTGGTTTCGGCACGCAGCGGCAGTGCCAGCCCCGCCGCACCGGCCAGCGCCAGCGCCGCAAGGCCGCGGCGGGTGCAGGTTTCGCCGCATGTCGTCGTCATTGGCTGTCCTTTCGCTCTCCAAACCCTCCCTGCCCCGCAGGGCCGGCGGGGGCAAGGCGCAAGTCCGTGATCGCCGGCCATTTCGCCGCGTTGATCTTTGCTGGCGCAAGCGTTTAGGCTGACGCCAAACGGAGGCCGAGATGCCGCTTCTTTCGCCCGAAACCGTCGCGCGCCCGTCGCAGGCGCTGCCGTTCTGGCTGTCGCTCGGCACGGTGCCGGCCGCGCTTGCGGGCATGGCCTGGGGCGGTTTCTGGGTGCTGCTTCTGCCGGCCTATTGCTGGGGGTTGTTCTCGATCCTCGATGCCATGCTGGGGCTGAACACCGACAATGCCGATCTGTCGACCGGCGAGGAGGATCTCTCGCTTTACCGGCTGCTGACGATGATCTGGTTTCCAGTGCAGTTTGCGCTGCTTTGCCTGTTCCTGTGGTATCTGCCACGCTCGGCCCTTGGCCCGTGGGAGAAGGCCGGCATGACCTTCGGCATGGGCGTGATGACCGGCACCATCGGGATCAATTACAGCCATGAGCTGATGCATCAGAAATCCAGGGTGGAGCGCTGGCTGGCCGACCTTCTGCTGGCAAGCGTGCTCTATTCGCATTTCCGGACCGAGCATCTGCGCGTCCACCACCTGTACGTTGGAACCCCGCGCGATGCGGTGACGGCGCGCTACAACGAAGGGTTTCACCGCTTCTTTCCCCGCGTCGTGGTGGAAACCCGCGGCTCTGCCTTCCGGGCGGAACGGGCGATGCTGGCGCGCAGGGGACGGCCGTGGTGGCACCGCAGCAACCCCTACTGGCGCTACTGGATCCTGCAGGCCGCGATGGTTCTGCTGGCCCTGGCCCTTGGCGGCTGGGAGGGCGTGGCGCTGTTCCTCGGTCAGGCCGTCGTCGCGGCATGGCAGTTGGAACTGGTGAATTATGTCGAGCATTACGGGCTGACCCGGCGCCATCTGGGCGATGGCCGGTATGAACATGCCCTGCCGCGCCATTCCTGGAACGCGGCGCATCGGGCGACGAACTGGCTGCTCATCAACCTGCAGCGCCATTCCGACCATCATTACAAGCCTGACCGGCGCTTTCCGCTTCTTCAGACCTATGACGCGGACGAGGCGCCGCAACTGCCCCATGGCTATCCGCTGATGACCGTTGCGGCGATGATCCCGCCGCTGTGGCGGCGCATCATGAATCCGCGCGTCCGGGCCTGGCGACGACAGTTCTATCCCGACATCGCCGACTGGAAGCCGTACAACAAGGCGCGCAACCCGATGCCGCGCGGCGCGCCCTGAAGGCCGATCAGCCCGCAGCGAGGGGGACGGAGATCCGGGTGGCGCTCCACCCGCCGTCGACCGGCAGGATCACGCCGTTGATGAAGGCCGCCTCGTCGGAGACCAGAAAGGCAACGGCCGAGGCCACATGGACGGGCAGGCCCGGCGCCGTGGTCGGCGTGCCATCCAGCATCAGCCGGCGATAGGCCGCATCCTGCAACAGGCGTTCGGTCATCTCGGTCCGGATCAGGCCGGGGGCGATGGCATTCACCCGGATGCCGGCGCGGCCATAATCGGCCGCCATCTGGCTGGTCAGCCCGGCAATTGCCGATTTCGACGCGGCATAGGCGGCGATGTTGCGATAGCCGGTCAACCCGAAGACAGAGGTCATGTTGACGATCCCGCCCTGACCGCGCGCGATCATCCCGGGCAGGACGGCGCGCGACAGCCGGAAGGCCGCGGACAGGTTGATGTCGAGGATGCGCTGCCAGTTCTCGTCATCGCTGTCGATGACCGAACGGGCGCCGCCCACCCCGGCGTTGTTGACAAGAACGGCAACGGGACCCAGGGCCTCGGCCGCGGCAAGGATACGGTCAGCGGCGCCCGTGTCGGCGACATCCTGCTGCAGCGTGCGGATGCCGGATGCCGCAGGCTCTGCCGCGTTGCGGTCGACGGCAAGAACGGAGAAGCCGTCCCGCGCCAGCCGCAGGGCGATGGCTTCGCCGATGCCGGCGGCCGCGCCAGTCACGATGGCGACAGGCGCGGTCATGCCAGCCGCCCGCCGTCGACCGGCAGGGCCACACCGGTGATGTAGGATGCGGCGGGCGATGCCAGGAAGACGACCGCCTCGGCCACTTCCCCCGGCTCTCCCAGCCGGCCCAGCGGATGCCGGGCGATCAATGCGGCGCGTGCGGCGGCGGCATCGGGGCCTTCGGTGGTGCTGTCGAACATGCGGCTGCGGATCGACCCCGGGCAGACCGCGTTCACCCGGATGCCGGCCGGCGCCAGCGTGATCGCCAGCGAGCGCGTCATCGAGATGACGGCCGCCTTCGACATGGCGTAAAGCCCGAGATGTGCCGACCCCATCATCCCCGCCGTCGACGCCAGGTTGACGATGGAGCCGCCGGTGCCCGCGGCCTTCATCCGGCGCGCGACGGCCTGGGCGCAGAGCAGGCTGCCCCGGACGTTCACATGCATCACCGGATCGAAGGCCGCGGGATCGAGACTGTCGAGTCCGCCCGAGGGCCCTTCGATCCCGGCGGCATTGACCAGCGCGTCCAGCGGACCGATCCGGTCGAAGACCGCCTCGACGGCGGTCGGATCGAGGATATCCAGCGTTTCGGCCTGAATCCCGCCGCCCAGCTCGGCGCCGAGGTCACGCAGCCCCCCGGCCGAACGGTCGATCAGCACCGGCTGGCCGCCGCGGCTGACCAGCAATCGCGCGACGGCGGCACCGAGGGCACCAGCGGCGCCGGTAATCGCCACGCGCATCGGCCTGTTCGTCATTTCGCCGCCTCCTGGGCCGCCCAGGCGGTGGCGACGTCATGGCCGGTGGCGATCCAGGCATCGCCGCGATCGAGAATGTGCTCGATGATCCGGCGCAGCAGCATCAGCCGCGAGGGCCGGCCGGTGAACTGCGGATGCATCACCAGATTGTAGAGCGCGCCCATCTGGCGGATGGCGTCGAATTCGTCGCGCCAGGTGGTGAAGACATCGTCGTTGTTGCGGATCTGGCGCGGCGCCTGCACCGCGAACATCATGTGCGGCGCATCGTCGGTCGACCAGTGCCACGGCAGTTCCACCGGCCCCGGCGCGCCGTCCGGCATGGTGTGGCGATAGGGATAGACGTCGTTCATCAGCGAACTGTCATAGACCAGCCCGTATTCCCGGATCAGCGAGATCAGGTTCGACGAGGTTTCCCCCGCCGGCGAACGATAGCCCGTCGGGCGGATGCCGGCCACGCGGTCCAGGGCCTCAAGCCCCTTTTCGAATGCGGCGCGCTCCTCGGCCGGCTTTGCCGGATCCACCCATTCGTGCAGATAGCCGTGGTGGCCGATCTCGTGCCCGTCGGCCAGGATCGCATGGATCCGGTCGGGATATTTCTCGGCCGTCCAGCCGGGCGTGAAGAAGGTTGCCGGCAGTCGGTAGTCGGCCAGAACCCGCAGGATCTCGGGCACGCCGCGCTGCGCGCCGTAGATGCCCTGGGACAGGACACCGGGACGGCGGGCGTTCGACGGATCGCGCGAAAGCCACAGCGTTTCGGCATCGAAGTCAAACGTCAGCATGACGGCGCATTTCGCCTTGTTCGGCCAGATCATCGCGGGCACCTCCTGATGAAACCCGCGGCCGGGATCGGCCGCGGGCGGTCTTCTGTCGGGGTCACGCGGCCAGCGTGGCCCGGCGATAGGTTTCGTTCACGCCGATGGCCGAGACGACCACATCCTTGTAGCGCCGGTCGAGCAGGGTCGGGAAATTCACCTCGACCAGCCAGCACATCGGTACGTCTTCGGTCAGGATCTGCTGGACCTTGGTATAGGCCGCCTGCCGGTCCTCGTCGCTTACCGCCACGGCGCCGGCATCGAACAGCGCATCCACCTCGGGGTTGGAATAGCCGGTGCAGTTCGAATAGGCGACGCCCTTCCGGATGTTCGACGAGATGAAGAAGCGGGAGACGCCCAGCGCCGGATCGCCGAACTGATAGGGATAGTTCGAGGTCATCTGGAAGTCCCAGTTGGCATAGCGCTGGGTCCAGGATGCCGGATCCGAGGGTTCGATCTCGACCCGGATGCCGACAACGGCCAGCTGCTGCTGCACCATCTCGGCAAAGCGGGCCCAGGTCTCGCCCCAGGGCAGGCGCATGAACTTGACCGTGGTCCGGATGCCATCGGCGCCCGGCGTCAGGCCCATTTCGTCAAGCAGCGCCTCGGCCTTTGCGGTGTCCTGGTCATAAAGCGTGACATTGCCGTCGTAGAACCGGGTCCGCTTGGAAATCGGGCCGGTGGCCGGCTCGCCCATGCCGAAGAAGATTGCATCGGTGAAAAGCTGTTTGTCCAGCGCATAGCAGACCGCCTGACGGAAGCGCTTGTCGTCGAAGGGCGCGACGCGGTTGTTGAACTCGATCCGGGCGACCGGGGCATAGAATTCATAGCCCTTCGAGATCAGTTCCAGATGCGGCAGTTCCGCCAGCCGGGCGACGTCGAACAGCTCGACATCGAAGAACTGGCCCTGCTGCACGTCGCCCTGCTCCAGTGCGATGGCGCGGGCGCCGGCGTCGGGCAGGATCAGGAAGGTCAGTTCGTCCAGATGCGGCTCGCCCTCGCCATGGTAGTCCGGGTTCTTTTCCAGCCGGATGTACTGGCCGCGCGCCCATTCCGCCAGCTTGAACGGCCCGGTGCCGATCGGCGTGTTGTTGTTCGGGTTGGTGCGGAAATCGGTGCCCTTGTAGAGATGCGCGGGGATCATCGGGGCGGTCGACATCTCGAAGCCCATCAGGAAGGGGCCGAAGGGCTGCTTCAGGGTGAAGCGCACGGTATGCGCATCCACGGCTTCGATCTTGTCGCAATTCGCAAAGATCGTGCGGGCGCGCGGATGAACCTCCATCAGGAAGTCGCTGCAGGTGAAGACCACGTCATCGGCGGTGAAGGGCGTGCCATCGTGCCACTTCGCATTCTCGGCCAGATGGAAGGTATAGACCAGCCCGTCCTCCGACATCTCCCAGGCGGTCGCCAGGCCCGGCATCGGCGTGAAGTCGAAGTCCCAGGTCAGCAGGCTTTCGTAGATCTTGCCGGCCACCGTCTGGGTGGATCCGTTCTGGTCCAGCCCGATGAACAGGGTCGGCGGCTCGGGGAAGGCAATGATGCTCATCGACCTGGCCGCGGCGTCCTGTGCCAGCGAGATCGAGGGGAGAAGCCCGGCGAGAACGCCGGCGGCACTGCCTTTCAGGATGGCCCTTCTGCTGATCGACGTCATGGTAATACTCCTCCTGATGACATGTCAGATGTTGCTGGTCTCAGATTCGCGCTGGTCGCCGTGCCAGCTGCGTCCGGGCACCGCGGCGACAAGCGATTGCGTATAGGGCTGCTCGGGGTGGCCGAAGACATCGGTCACGACGCCCTGTTCGACGATCTTGCCCTGATGCAGCACCACCACGCGGTCACAGATCTGCGAGGCGACGCGCAGGTCATGGGTGATGAACAGCATCGCGAGGTCGAGTTCGCGCCGGATCTCGCGCAGCAGGTCGAGGACCTGCGCCTGGACCGAGACGTCCAGCGCCGAGACCGCCTCGTCGGCGATCAGAAGATCGGGCTGCACCGCCAGCGCCCGCGCGATGCCGATCCGCTGGCGCTGGCCGCCGGAAAATTCGTGCGGAAACCGGCGGGCGGCGCCGGCATCGAGGTCCACCCGCTCCAGCAGCGCAGTCATCCGCCGCTCCGCCTCGGCGCGCGGCACGCCATGGGCCAGCGGGCCGGCCATGATCGACCGGCCGACGCGATGGCGCGGGTTGAGCGAGGCGAAGGGATCCTGGAACACCATCTGCGCCCGGCCACGATAGGCCAGCAGGTCCCGGCCCTGGATGGTGGCGATGTCCTTGCCGTCGAACAGCACCTCGCCGCCGTCGATACTGGCCAGCCGCAGGAGGCACTGGCCGATGGTCGACTTGCCCGATCCCGATTCCCCCACAAGGCCCAGCGTCTCGCCCCGGGCGATCTCGAAACTGACGGAATCGACGGCCCGGGTTTCGCGCATGGTGCCAAAGCCCTGGCGGCTGCGGTAGATCTTGGTCAGGCCCCTGACGCGCAGCAGCGGGCCTTCCGGCACCGTTTCGGGGCGCTGGGTACGGAACCGGGGCACGGCTGCGATCAGTTTCCGGGTATAGGGATCCGACGGGTGGACCAGCACCTGATCGATCGGCCCCTCTTCCACCAGCTTGCCCTGCTGCATGACGGCAACGCGGTCGGCGATATCGGCGACCACGCCGAAATCGTGGGTGATGAACAGCACCCCCATGCCGCGCACGCGCTGAAGGTTGCGGATCAGATCGAGGATCTGCGCCTGGGTGGTCACGTCAAGCGCGGTCGTCGGCTCGTCGGCGATCAGGATGTCGGGTTCCAGCGCCAGCGCCATGGCGATCATGACCCGCTGCCGCTGGCCGCCGGAAAGGCCGAAGGGATAGCGCTTCACGATCTCTTCGGGATCGGGCAGATCCACCGCCCGCGCCAGTTCCAGCACCTTGGCCGGCCGCTCGGCCGCCGGCACGTCATGGGTTTCCAGCACTTCCTCGATCTGCCGCCCGACGGTCATCACCGGGTTGAGCGAGGTCATCGGTTCCTGAAAGATCATGGCGATCCGGTCGCCGCGGATGCGCCGCATCGCGCTTTCGTCAAGGTCGAGCAGGTTGCGTCCGTCGAACAGGATTCGCCCGCCCGTCACCTTGAGCTGATCGCCGGGCAAAAGCCCCATGACGGCAGAAGCGGTGATCGACTTGCCCGAACCGGATTCGCCGACGATGCACAGCACTTCGCCCCGGTTCAGCCGCAGGGTGACGTTGCTGATCGCGTCGCGCCGGTCGCCGCCGCCGGGCAGCGCAACGGTAAGGTCTTCGATGGACAGGAGCGGCGTGGTCATTGGCGTCCCTTCCGCGAAAGCCGGGGGTTCAGCGCGTCGTTCAGCGTCTCGCCGACAAGGTTCAGCGCCAGCACCACCAGAAGGATGACAAGGCCGGGGAAAAAGCTCATCCACCAGGCCTGCCGGATCACGGTGCGCGCGGCGCCGATCATGTAGCCCCAGCTCATCCGGTTCGGATCGCCCAGGCCGAGAAAGCTGATCGCGGCCTCGGTCAGGATGGCAGAGGCGACCATCAGCGACGACATGGCGATGACAGGCGACAGGGTGTTGGGCAGGATCTGGGTGAAGATGATGCGGCTGTTGCTTTCGCCCAGCACCCGCGCCGCCTTGACGAATTCGCGCGAGCGCAGCGTTGCGAATTCGGACCGGACCAGCCGGGCGACGGGGGGCCAGCTGACGACGCAGATCGCGATGATGATCGAGGTGATCGAGGGGGCAAGGATCGCTACCATCAACAGGGCGAAGACGAAGGTCGGGATGGTCTGGAAGAACTCGGTTCCGCGCATCAGCGCATCGTCGATCCAGCCGCCGTTGTAGCCCGCGAAGGCGCCGACAAGGATCCCGAGGATCAGGGCCGCCGCCGTCGAGACGATGCCGACGATCAGCGACATCTGCGCGCCATAGGCGATGCCCGCCAGGATGTCGCGGCCCAGCATGTCGGTGCCCAGCCAGTAGCGCGCGTCCTGAAACGGCGGCAGGAAGGGGCGCGACACCATCTGCCAGGGGTCGCGCGGGAACAGCACCGGCGCAAGAAGCGCTGCCGCCACCGTGACGATCAGGATGGTCAGGCCGATGATGGCCTTGGGATCGGTAAGGAACCTGCGCAGAGAAGGGTTCATGCCGTTGCTCCGATTCGCGGATCGACCAGGCGATAGACAAGATCGGTGATCATGTTGAACACCACGACCATGACCGAGGTAATGAGGAAGACGCCGAGCAGCACCTGATAGTCGCGCTGGACCAGCGCGTCGAAGGCCAGCCGGCCGATGCCCGGCCAGGCGAAGACCGTCTCGGTCAGGATCGCGCCGCCGACAAGCTGGCCGGCCTGAATGCCGGCAAGGGTGACGATGGGCAGCAGCGCATTGCGCAGGATGTGGCGGCGGATCAGCGGCCCGCGGCGAAGCCCCTTGGCCCGGGCGGTGCGCACGAAGTCCATATCCCGCACCTCAAGGATCGAGGCCCGTGTCATCCGTGCATAGACTGCCATGTAGAACAGGCCCAGTGTGACCGCCGGCAGCACGAGATGCCAGGCGATATCGGCTGCGAGCGCCCAGCCGGTGGCCCGGCTTCCGGTCGAGATCATGCCATAGGCCGGCAGCCAGTCCAGCGTTACGGAAAACAGCAGGATCGCCATCAGCCCGATCCAGAACAGCGGTGTGGCATAGAAGATCAGCGAGAGGACCGACACGAAGAAGTCGGTCGCCTTGCCGGCGTTCAGCCCGGCCGCGGTCCCCATCGCGACGCCGGCAACCAGCGCAAGGACAAAGGCGGTGCCGGTCAGCAGAAGCGTGGCCGGCAGTCTTTCGAGGATCAGATCCGAAACCGGCATCGCCTGCCGGTAGGAATAGCCAAGGTCGCCGTGCAGGATGCCGGAGACATAGGTATAGGCCTGGATGTAAAGCGGCTGGTCCAGCCCGAACTGTTCGCGCAGCTGTGCCATGAACTGCTCGTCTGCGGCCCCGGCCTGACCGGCGATCACGCTGGCCGGATCGCCGGGCGCCAGCCGGATCAGCACGAAGTTCAACAGGACGATCGCCAGCACGACCGCCGCGGCCTTCAGCAGTCGCAGAACCACTGCAAGCACCATCCGCATCATTCCGGCCCTCCCCCGCACAACCGTGTCCACCGACCGCGCCACGTCCCGTTTTCATGGTCGCGCGCCGGCGCCGAATCGGAAGTGAAAAAAGTCAAGACATCCGTATTGCAAGATGATACGATAATATTGAAATTGAATGCAAGCGATTTGCGTGGCAAGAAGCACGCGCCGGATACGATTCACGACGGGGAACCCACCCAATGAGCAATGCGCCGATGCGCCACGATGTCGACGAGCGGCTCTACATAAAGTCCGTAGCCCGGGCGATGTCGGTGCTGGAGGCCTTCAGCACCCATCCCTTTCCCCTGTCGCTGCGCGAACTGGCCGAGGCGGCGGGAATCGACAAGAGCGCCGCGCAGCGGATGGCGCAGACGCTGATGAGCCTCGGCTATCTCGAAAAGGCGCCGAACGATGCCGGAATGGTGCCGGGAAAGGCCGTTCTCGACCGTTCTTTCGACTATCTGCGCATCAACCCGCTGATCGAACGCGCGGCGCCCATCCTGCAGAACCTGCGCGAAACCTGCGGCGAGCGGGTGGATCTCAGCCTCTATGACGTCACGACGATCATCTATGCCATGCGCATGCAGAGCAAGCGCGAGACCTTCTTTGCAACGCTGGCCGGGCGGCGGATTCCGACGTTCAGTTCCGCGGGCGGCCGCGCCTGCCTGTCCTGCCTGTCCGATGCGGCGGCGGCCGAGGTGATCGCCGCCTCGATCCTGCGGCAGCATACGCCGAAGACCATCACCGATCCGGCCGTGATCCTGCAGCGGGTCGCGCAGGCGCGGCGCGATGGCTATGCGCTGGCGCTGGAGGAAAGCCTGATCGGCGAGGTGGTCCTTGCGGCGGCGATCCGCACGCGCGATGGCAGCCCGGTCGGCGCGATCCATATCGCCGGTTCGCTTGGCGAATGGAGCGAAAGCGAGTTCCGCCGTCGCTTTGCCCCGCATGCGATCTCGGCGGCGAACGCGCTCAGCAGTTGACATCGCCGGGGCCCTGCACCGGCCGCAACCGGATGCGGGCAACGGCCGCTGCCTCCACGGCATCGTCGGAATAGAGCAGGGGGCAGTAGTCGCCGTTTTCCCACAAGGGCGCGAGGTCGGCATAATGCGGGCTGGCCGGAAGGCCGGACTGGCCGGGCAGGTTCACGAAAACCGAATTGTCCCAGGCGCCGACATCCATCACCAGCCGCACCGACGGCCCGGTGATCGCCTGAAAATCCGAAACGCGGTAATTGGCATAGTTCACGGTCGAGCCGTTGCCGCCGATCTTCATCTCGGGGATCGACCAGGCCGGATCCGCGCCGTCGATCCGCGCAAGGCGATGGTTCAGCGGCAGGCGGTGCAGCGTCTTCCAGTGCCAGCCGGCCGGATCGGTGCCAAAGCTGGCGCCTGCGCTGGCCCAGGCAGCGGCCAGCGTGTCGTCGAGCAGCCTGTCGCGCGCCTCCTCCTCCTCCGGCGATCCCGGATTTTCCAGAACCTCCAGCACGGCCTGGATCGACCCCGGCCACAGCAGCGCGGGCGAGAATGCGCCGGCTGCCGTGAACAGCGCCGGTTTCAGATGCCGGGTGATCCAGAGTTCCATCAGCATCGCCTCGGCCGAGTCCGCCGTGGCCCGGCAATCCCATCCGGCAAGAAGGGCCATCGCCGGTGCCGACGCGGGCCCCAGCCGGGCGCCCGACAGCACGTCGAGCAGCCGGCGCGACGACAGCGACAGCACATCGTTCTGTAGCGCGCAAGCGGCGGGGACGGAGTGGCGCTCCTCGCCCGACAACACCTGTTTCAGCCGGTCGGCCCGGCTGCGGTCCACCCATTCAAAGCCGATGGAATGGGCGGCATGGTCCCAGCCCTGCGGAATATTCATCTCGTTCGCCGTGGCGATGAACCCGCAGCCGGGATCCCTGACATGCGGCAATTGGTCGAGGGTCAGCTTTCCCGCCCATTCGTAACGGCCATCCCCCGGCATCGGCAGCAGCCCGTTCCAGTTCGGCCGTACCGGCGTGGTGCCGACGGTCTGCCAGGCGATGTTTCCATCGGTATCGGCATAAAGATGGTTGACCGAGGGCGTGCCCCAGTCGGTCAGCGCCTCCCGCCAGGCGTCATGGTCCTTTGTCCGCATCACGGCAAGGCTGGCCATGTAGGGCGCGGCGCCCGGATCGCTCCAGACCGTGCGCAGGGCGAAGACGCGGCCGTCCTCCTCGTGCAGGACCGGGCCGTGGCGGGTGAATTTCAGCGGCAGCCACTGGTCGGGTGCACCGCGAACGGCAAAGACCTCCTCGACGACCTCCATCGCCTCCCAGCCGCCGCCATAACCGTAATGCAGCGGATCGCCCGGTCTGGTGCGATAGACGTAAAGGTCCTCCTGATCCGCGCCGAAGATCGTCAGGGAAAAGGCCACCCGGTCGTTGTGGCCCAGCGAAATCCCCGGGACCGCCGGCTCTCCGGCGCCGATCACGTCGATGCCGGCGCCCTTCAGGTGGACGATATAGCGGACCGACGGCAATTCATGCGTCCGGTGCGGGTCGGACGCCATCAGCGCGCGCCCGGTGATGGTGCGCGACGGCGCGACGGCCCAGTTGTTCGATCCCGGCGATTCGAAAGCCAGCCCGACATCGCCCGTGGCATCGACCTGCCGCCAGCGCCGCGCGTCCTCCAACCCTGCCGCCAGCCGTTCGGGGGTAAAGCTGACCGGCGTCGTGGCCAGCTTGAATGTATCAAGGACCGCAAGCGGTACGCTGCCCGGCGGCAGGTCGGGATCGTAAACCGGCGCGACCTCGGGCGACAGGTCGCAGCGCAGCCGGTCGGCTGCTTCGCCGCTTTCGGCGGTAACGATAGAGCGCAGCACCTCGGACAGCACGTTGCGCGTCAGGCAATGGGTGCGGATGCGCACGACGTCTCCGGCCTGCCAAAGCCCCGGCCGGGTGCCCATCAGCGCAAATTCGGGCGGCATCGGCGCGCGTCCGGCCTCAGCCTCGGTGATATAGGCATTGATGCCGGCGACGAAGGCCGTGCAGATCTCTTCGGCGTCGGGGCCGTAGCAGCGCCATTCCGCCGCCATGTCGCCGCGATAGAGAAACAGGCGCGCGGCGCGGTCCTGTTCGAGGTATCCTGGCCCGAAGTCCGCCGCCAGAAGGCCAAGCCCGCGCTTGCGCCAGAGGTCGATCTGCCAGAGCCTGTCGCGCGCGGCATTGAACCCCTGCGCCAGGAACAGATCCTGCGCCGTGGCGGCGCGGATATGCGCAACCCCCCAGGGGTCGAGCAGGATGTCCGCGCCCTCGCGCAGCCCGGCCAGACGGTGGGCGGTATCGGGGTTTGCCTGTGCCGGCTTGCCCTTTGTCGAATGCGCAAGGCTTTTCATCTGCACAGTTCCTCTTGCCAGAAGTAGACCGGGGGTTCAGGATAGTTTACAATTCAATCGACTTGTATTGCAATACGGTCGTAGCAATAGATCGGGAGAGCTGAAAATGTCTGCAAATCCGGTTCGTAACGGCGCACAGGCGCTTTGCGATGGTCTGATCGGCCAGGGTGTGACGGTTTGCTTCGCCAATCCGGGCACCTCCGAGATGCATTTTGTCGGCGCTCTCGATTCGCGGCCACAGATGCGTTGCGTCCTCGGCCTGGCCGAGGGCGTGGTGACGGGCGCGGCCGACGGCTATGCCCGCATGGCCGACCGGCCGGCGGTCACGCTGCTGCATCTGGGGCCGGGCCTCGCAAACGGGTTGTCGAACCTGCACAACGCCCGGCGGGCGGGGTCGCCGGTCATCAATGTGGTGGGCGATCATGCCGTGAAACACCTGGCGCTCGATCCGCCGCTGGCGAGCGACATCGACAGCCTTGCCCGGCCGATGTCGGACTGGGTTCACCGCTGCATTCCGGGCGAGGATCTGCAGGATGCGGCGGCCGAGGCCTGGCTGGCCGCCACGCGGCATTCCGGCGTCGCGACCATGATCCTGCCCGCCGATCTGGCGTGGTCGCCGGCGGCGGACGGGCTGCACACGCCGCTCGCCGCGCCATCGCCGGCCCCGGTCGAGGCTGCGGCGCTGCACCGCGCCGTCGCGGCGCTGCAGGCTCCGGGCCGCTGCCTGCTGCTTCTGGGTGGCCATGCGCTGCGGCGGGGGCCGGCGCGGATCGCCGCCGGCATCGCCGCGCGGACCGGCGCCGACGTTCTGGCCGAGACCTTCAACAGCCGGATCGAACGCGGCGGCGATGCCGCATCGATCACCAAACTACCCTATCCGATCGCGCTTTCGCTGGAAATGCTGGCACGCTACGACCGCATCGTCCTGATCGGGGCCGAGGCGCCGGTGGCCTTCTTTGCCTATCCCGACAAGCCGGCAGTCCTGACGCCCGAGGGGTGCGAGATCGTCACGCTGGCAACCCGCCGGCAGGATCTGACGGGTGCGCTTGAGGCGCTGGCCGATGCCATCGGCACGGCAGCCCCGCCGCCCCTTGCCGCGGCCGAGACGGCGCTGCCGCCGGGCCATGCCGAGCTGACCGCCGATATCGTCTCGACGCTCGTCGCGGCGGCCCTGCCCGAAGGCGCCATCGTCGTCGACGAATCCGTGACCTCGGGCCGGGCCTTCTTTCCGGCAAGCCAGCAGGGGCCGCAGCACGACTATCTGCAACTGACCGGCGGCTCCATCGGCATTGGCCTGCCGCTCGCCACCGGCGCTGCGATTGCCACGCCGGGGCGGCGGGTGATCGACCTTCAGGCCGACGGCAGCGCCATGTATACGCTTCAGGCGCTCTGGACCCAGGCGCGCGAGGGGCTGGATGTCACGACCGTGATCTATGCCAACCGTCGCTATGCCATCCTCCAGCAGGAGATGGTCAACGTCGGCCTGCCGGATTACGGCCCGGCCGCCGCCCGGATGTTCGAGATCGAGAATCCCGCGCTTGACTGGGTTGCCCTTGCCCGCGGCCACGGGGTCGAGGCGGCGCGCGCCGAAACGGCGGCGGAATTTGCCGATCTTCTGCGCGCCAGCCTGAGCCGGCGCGGCCCCTTCCTGATCGAGGCGGCGATCTGACGCCGGCCCATCCCTGACGCCCGCCAGTTCCCGGCGCGCGCGCCAGGGGAATGGCGTTCAGTTCCGGTCGGTCAGGCCGGAGGCGGGAAGTTCGATGCCAAGCGTGTCGATCATCCGGTCGCGCAGGCGCAGCGCCTTGCGCGTGGCTTCGGGCTGGGCGCCGGCACAGGCGTTGATCAGGCATTCCACCGCCACGATGAAGGCGCCGATGCTGTTGGACAGAAAGCTGGTCTCATGCGCGACCAGGATCGCCGCCTGCGAGGCGCCGACCAGCGGGGAACTGGTCCGGTCGGTGATGGCCACGGTCTTCAGCCCCAGCCGCCGCGCCGTCGCCGCCACCTCGGCGACCTGCGCCGAATAGGGCGCGCAACTGGTCGAGATCAGCACGTCGTCCGGTCCCATCTGCGCCAGCCCCTCGGCGGTGCCAAGCCCGTCGGCATCAAGCAGCGTCACGTCCGACCGAATCATCCGCAGCCCGTAGACGAGAAAGCTCGCCACCGCGTGGAACTGCCGGATGCCATGCACCACCACGCGCGGCGCGGTGACGATCATCGCCACTGCCGTATCGAAGGCGCCCTCGTCGAACCTTTCGACGAACCGCTCGATATTGTCCTGATTTTCGCGGCACAGCCGGGCCGCACGCGCATGGGTCGTGCTGCCGGTTTCCAGCGCAGCCCGGGCATGCTGGGAATAGAACGCGGCCGGCCCCGCCAGCGAGGTGGACAACAGCACCTGCTGAAAGGCCGGAAAGCCGGAATAGCCCAGAGAATGCGCCAGCCGTGTCAGGGTCGAGGGGTTTACCGACAGGCTTTCGGCCAGTGTCGTGATCGACAGCAGCACCGGATCGCCCCCCATCTCCAGCACCTGCGACAGCGCCTCGCGCGCCTTGGCGCCCAATGTCACCGGGCCGGTGCCCTGCGCGACAGCCACGGCCAGCGACCGCAGTTCGGCCAGGGTTTCAGGCGGTGCCACTGTAGCGGGCGGGTCCGTCGGGGGTGTCATGCACGCTCCAGCGAAGGCCCCGGTCGGTCAGCCGGAACAGCGCCGTGCCGAGGGTGTTTTCTTCGTCCGGATCATCGCCTGCATCGCGCCTGATGGGAAGACCGGCGCCGCCCCTGTCGCGCAGGATGGCCAGCGCGTCGCAATGCAGGCCAAGCAGCACCTCGCCCCGCGACTGCCGGTCGCGCGACGATTGGGTGACGATCTGCGTCGACACCGCGCGCGGCAGGTGCAGCGCATGGTTCGCATGGACCGATGGCGCATCGACCGGCCGGCAGGACCAGTGACCGCCGCCGAATTCGATCGAGAGGATCCGCCGGTCGTCACGGTGCATCAGTGCGAAATGGAACCCGCCCGACGGCGCGTCCCGCAAAAGGCCGGCCGCCTGGTCCAGCGTCGGGGCGGCCAGCACCGCGCGGCCCAGCACCATGCGGGGCAGATGCGCCTCGACCCCCGTCAGCCGCAGATTGTTCACCGTCTGGACCAGCCCTGCTGCGGTGAAGGCGAAGGTATGCCCGGGGATAGAGCCGGGATAGCAGAATGCGATAAAGCCGGGCTGGCCCTGCGGCCGCACTTCGGCGATGAAACAGGCGTTGCGGAAGACGGGCAGCCCGTCCTCGTTATGGGCCAGCACGGGCTCGGGTCCGGGCAGCATCACCGTGGTGCAGCCGTCCGGCACCGAAGCCAGCAGGTCGCCACGGCAATTCCAGGCAAAGACCTGATGCACGGGCAGAGCCAGCCCCTCGGCCAGGCCTTCGATCTCGGCCCAGATCGCCGGAAAGCGGCCTTGCGTCGCCTCGGCCATGCGTGCGACGCGCGGCGCATGCCGATCGGAGGTGACGGTGCGCCACAGCGGATGGCCGAGCAGATGCTGCGTGACAGCCGCCCGCCCGGCCCGGCCCAGTGCCAGACCCAGATCCCGTGGATCCCCGGCCAGCGCTATCCGGCCAAGCCCCTGAAAGGGCGCATCATTCGACATGTTGCAAAAAGTCTTTCAGCCGCTCGCTGGGCGGATTTTCCATGGTTTCGCGCGGATCGCCATCGACCGAGATCTTGCCGTGCTCCATGAAGATCAGCCGGGTGCCGACCTGCCGGGCAAAGGCCATCTCGTGGGTGACGACGACCATGGTCATCCCCTCCAGCGCCAGTTGCCGCATTACCGACAGCACCTCCTGCTTCAGTTCCGGATCGAGCGCCGAGGTCGGCTCGTCGAACAGCATCACCTTGGGCCGCACCGCCAGCGCCCGTGCGATGGCCACGCGTTGCTGTTGGCCGCCGGAAAGCTCGGCCGGGTAATGGCCCGCCTTTTCCGCCAGCCCGACCTTCTCCAGCAACGCCCGGGCCTGCGCGCGCGCCTCTGCCACAGCGAGGCCACGCACCCGGCGCGGGCCGAAGGCGACGTTTTCCAGCGCCGTCATCTGCGGAAACAGGTTGAACTGCTGGAACACCATCCCGGCCTCCTGCCGGATCAGGCGCAACTGCCGCTTGCCCGCCCTTACGCTGATCCCGTCCATGATCAGGTCGCCGCCGGAAATCTGCTCCAGCCCGTTGATGCAGCGCAGAAGCGTGGACTTGCCCGAGCCCGACGGCCCGATCAGCACCACCACCTCGCCCACATTGATGCAGAGGTTCACCTCGTCCAGCACCTTCAGGTCGCCGAAGTGCTTCGAGGTCTTGCGAAATTCGATGATGCTCACAGGATCCTCATGCGTTTTTCGACGATGCGCAGGGTGACGGTCATCGTCGCGGTCAGGATCAGGTAGAGGACGGCTACGGCGGTCCAGATTTCCACGGCACGGAAGTTCGACGCCATGATCTCCTGCCCGGTGCGTGTCAGTTCGCCCACCCCGATCACGATGAAAAGCGAGGTATCCTTGAGGCTGACGATGAACTGGTTGCCCAGGGGCGGGATCAGCCGGCGGAATGCCAGCGGGCCAAGAATGTAGAGCAGCACCTTCCACTGCGGCAGGCCCAGCGCCAGCCCCGCCTCGGCCAGCCCCTTCGAGATCGACAGGAAGGCGCCCCGCACGATTTCCGCGATATAGGCACCGGCGTTCACCACGATGGCCAGCACCGCCGCCGACATCGGGTCGATCCGCATTCCGGCCAGAACCGGCATTGCGAAATACAGGAACATCACCTGCACCACGATCGGCGTGCCGCGGATCAGCTCGATATAGACGAAGGCGATGGCGTTCAGGACCGGCCCGCCATAGGCGCGCATAAGTCCGGCCAGGGTGCCGATGACCGTCCCGCCCAGAAGGCCCAGGACGGTGATCTGGATCGTGATCTTCGCGCCGGCGAGAAGCTGGGGAAGAAAGCTCGGGATGACGGACCAGTCGATCTGCATGCAATGCTCCGGTCGGGAAGGGGAGGGCGCGCCGGGCAGCAGGGCCCGGCGCCGCCCGGTCCGAGATCAGTTTGCCGGCTTCACGCCGAACCATTTCTCATAGATGGCGTCATAGCGCCCGTCCGCCTTCATGGCAGCCAGCACGGTGTTGACCTTCGCCGTCAGGTCGCTGCCCTTGGGAAAGGCGATCCCGTATTGATGCGCCATAATCTGCGCGCCGACGGCCTTGACCTGGCCGTCGCCGGCGGTCGCGATGTAATAGAGCACGTTCGGCGTGTCGTGCATCGCCGCATCGACACCGCCCGCGCGCAATTCCAGATAGGCGTTGTCGATGTTGGGGAATTTGCGCAGTTCGGTGTCCTTGAAATTCGCCTCGGCATAGTCCGAGGCCGAAGTGCCGGTCTTGACGGCCAGCTTCTTGCCCGCAAGGTCGGCCTCGCCGGTGATGGCACTGTCGGACGGAACCATCAGCAGGAAGCCGCTGTCATAGTAACCATCCGAGAAGTCGATGACCTCCTGCCGCTCGGGCTTGATGGTGATGCCGGCCAGCGCCACGTCGACCTGCCCGGTCTGAAGCGCGGGGATGATGCCGGAAAAGTCCATAGGGCGCAGTTCGTAGCTCAGGCCCAGATCGGTGGCGATGGCGTCCCACAGGTCGATGTCGAAGCCGACATATTTGTCCCCCTCCTTGAATTCGAACGGCACAAAGGCGGTATCGGTGGCCACGATCAGGTCGTCGGCCCGGGCTGTCCCGATCCCGAAGGCCAGGCCGGCGACGGCGGCAAGTGCAAGGAAGGTCTTCATGGGTGGTGTCTCCGTGAAATGATGAAGTGTCGGAAGATGCGGCCTGCTCTTGCGCAAAAGTATTTGCGCATGTTGACAGATAATGCAATTAAATTTGCTAACATGCGGTCATGAAAGGACGATGCGTCATGCCAGGCCATGTATTCGGACGCTCAACCAAGGGCAGCCTGCCCGTCGCTGTCCGGGGAGATGGGTGCTACATCATTGATTCGAATGGAAAACGCTATCTCGACGGCTCGGGCGGAGCGGCGGTTTCCTGTCTGGGCCATTCAGATGCGGGGTTGCGTGCCGCGCTTCACGCGCAGCTCGATGCGCTGGCCTTCGCCCATACCGGCTTTTTCACCTCGGACGCGGCCGAATCACTGGCCGATCGCCTGATCGCCCAGGCGCCGCCGGGCATCGAGCGGGTCTATCTCGTCTCGGGCGGGTCCGAGGCGGTCGAGGCGGCGATCAAGCTGGCCCGGCAGTATTTCATCGAGATCGGCCAGCCCGGGCGCCATCGCATCATCGCGCGGCGGCAAAGCTATCATGGCAACACGCTGGGTGCGCTGGCGGCGGGGGGCAACGAATGGCGGCGGCGGCAATTCGCGCCGCTCATGGTCGAGACCAGCCATATCGCCCCCTGCTACGAATACCGCGACCGGCTGGAGCATGAAGACAGCGCCGCCTATGGCCGGCGCGTCGCCGACGAGCTGGAGGCCGAGATCCAGCGCCTTGGCCCCGAAAGCGTCATGGCCTTCATCGCCGAACCGGTGGTGGGCGCGACGGCCGGCGCGGTGCCTGCGGTGCCGGGCTATCTGAAGCGCATCCGCGAGATCTGCGACCGCCACGGCGTCCTTCTGATTCTGGACGAGGTGATGTGCGGCATGGGGCGCACCGGGCATCTCTTCGCCTGCACCGAAGACGGGGTTGCGCCGGATCTGATCACCATTGCCAAGGGACTGGGCGCTGGCTATCAGCCGATCGGGGCGCTGCTGGTCTCGGGCGCGATTTATCGCGCCATCGCGCAGGGCTCGGGCTTCTTCCAGCACGGCCATACCTATATGGGCCATCCGATGGCCGCCGCCGCCGCCGGGGCGGTGCTCGATGCCATCCGCGACCGTGAACTACTGCCGCGGGTGCGCGAGATGGGCGAGACATTGCAGGCCGCGCTGGTGGCCGAACTGGGGCAACATCCGAATGTCGGCGACATCCGCGGCCGGGGATTGTTTCGCGGGGTGGAACTGGTCGAGGACCGCGCGACGAAAACCCCCTTCGATCCGGCGCGGCGGCTGCATGCCCGGGTCAAGGCGCTGGCCTTCGACGCAGGCCTGATCTGCTATCCGATGGGCGGAACCATCGACGGCCACCGCGGCGACCACATCCTGCTGGCGCCGCCCTTCATCATCGAAGAGACACAGATCGACGAACTGGTGTCCCGGCTTTCCGGCGCCATCCGCGACGCGGTGGCGGCATGAGCCTGCCGCGCGTCATGGTGGCCCCGAACGGGGCGCGGCGCGGCCGGGCCGATCATCCCGCGCTGCCGGTGACGATTCCCGAGATCGTGGCCTGCGCGGTGGACTGCCAGGCCGCCGGGGCGGACGGAATCCATGCCCATGTCCGCGATGCGAAGGGTGCGCATGTGCTGGATGCCGGGCTTTACACCGAACTGATCGCGGAACTGGCCCGGGCGGCGCCCGGCCTTGCGGTGCAGATCACGACCGAGGCCGTGGGCCGCTATTCCGCGGCCGAGCAGCGGGCGCTGGTGGCTGCGGTCCGGCCGCGCATGGTTTCGGTCGCGCTGCGCGAAATCACCGAGGAACGGAAGGCCGCCCGGACCCGGGCGTTCTTTCACGATTGTGCCGAGGCGGGTATCCGGGTGCAGCACATCCTCTACGATGCCGCCGAGGTCGACCGTCTCGCGGCACTTCAGGCCGATGGAACGATTCCCGCCGGCGAGGTGCAGCTTCTGCATGTGCTGGGGCGCTACACCGCCGGGCAGGTCGCAGCGCCTGCCGACCTGGACAAGCCGCTCGCCCGGCAGCAGGCTCACGGCCTCGTGGCGGACTGGGCGGTCTGCGCCTTCGGCCCGGCGGAAACCGCCTGCCTTCTGGCCGCGCGGCACCGGGGCGGCAAGATGCGGGTCGGGTTTGAAAACAACCTCTGCAACGCCGATGGCCGCCTTGCGGTGTCGAATGCCGACCGGGTGCGCGACCTGCTGGCCCGCGCCGTCCCCTGACATGGGAACTATGGCTCCGCCCCCCTGCCGCCGTGCGGCCCGACAGAGCCGATGGTCAGCGCGGCCAGCAGATCCTTCAGCGCACGCGACTGCATCCGGCTGTCCTGCGCACCTGGGGGCAGGACGGCGCAATAGGGATGCGGCATCGGCAAGGCATGGGCGAAGGGCGCAACCAGCAGCCCGGCGGCGATTTCCTGCGCGAGCAGCCGGCACGAGCCGAGCATGACACCCGCCCCCCGGACGGCGGCGGCAGCGGCGATGCCGGCACCGGCAAGGCGGATGCCCGTCCGGGGATCGAGCTGGCGGCGGCAGCCAACCGTGGCGAACCAGTCGGCCCAGGTCGGATAGGAGGCATAGGATCCGCCCCATTCGATCCGCAGGAACCGGGCATCGTCCAGATCCATCAGCATCTCGGCAGGATGCAGACGGGACAGGAGCGCGGGCGCGCAAAGCGGCGTCACCTCGTCATGAAACAGCGGCACCACCGGCAGGCCGGGATAGAAATGCGACCCGAAGGCGATGCGCAGATCGATCCGGTCGCGGGCGAAATCGACGGGATCGTTGTCGACCCGGATATCCAGCCCGACGCCGGAATGTTCGGCCGCAAAATCCACCAGCGCCGGCACCAGCCAGCGGTCCGCCACCGATTGCAGCGTGCTGACCGTGATCTTCGACCGCACGTCATGGTCGAGAAGGCGCGAGGTGGCCGACGAAATCCCCTCCAGCGCCAGGGCAAGCTGCGGATAGATCAGCCGCCCGGCATCGGTCATGACGATGCCGGCATTGCCGCGGATGAACAGCGGTTTGCCGAGAAATCCCTCCAGCTTGCGGATCTGCAGGCTGACGGCGGCGGCGGAAACGCCAAGCTCTGCCGCGGCTGCGACAAAGCTTCCGGTGCGGGCCGTCGCCTCGAACACCTTGACCGCATTCAGGGGCGGAAGTTTCATGGCGCAAGACTGCCCCAGTTTTTCTTGTGCGACGAGTATTTTTTCTTGCGTCGCATTTTTCTCCGGCCGCCTGAACATGGCGGCATGCCGGTTTCCGACGACCGGACGACGGGGTAACGACGGAAGCGTCAGATTGTATGAAATTCGGCAATGCCGGTGGTCTGCCGACCGGGGGAATCGTTTGCGAACGGGAAAAGACCGGCTTTTCAGGCCTGCGCGTTCCGCTATGCCTTGTGGTTGGGGTCCCCTTCCGATCATCATCGCATAAGGGGCACCGCCTTCCCCGGCCGCCGGATCCGGCCGCATCCGCATGTCCCGCGCCGTGTCCGGTCGGGCGATGCGCGGCATTCCGGCTGTGGGCGGGTGCGTCGGGCCGCGGCGCAGATTTACGGCGGGTGCCGGCGCCGGCCGGCCCGCATGACGAAAACCGATCCAGCCTACGGAGGATGAATGATGCCGACGGACGATCAACACAGCTACATGCCGCAGCTTCTGACCCAGTATCGCGGCGGCCGCATCAACCGGCGCGAATTCCTGCGCACGGCGACGCTTCTTGGCGCCTCGGCGGCGGCGGCCTACGGGATGGCGGGGGCGATCGACGGCATCGTGGCCCCCGCCTTCGCGCAGGAGGCAAAGCCGAAGGGCGGGACCCTGCGGCTGGAGACGACTGTCTATGACGTGAAATCCCCCGCCATCGCCAATACCACGGCGCATCCCTGGATCTATTCGCAGGTCGTCGAATACCTGACGGTGATCGGCTCGGACAATGTGACGCGGCCGCATCTTCTGGAAAGCTGGCAGCCGTCGGAGGATCTGAAGACCTGGACGCTGGTCCTGCGCCCGGGGGTGAAGTGGCATTCCGGCCGGGATTTCACCGTTGACGACGTGATCTGGAACCTGACGCGGCTGCTGTCGGACGAGGTGGGCTCGTCCATGCTGGGGCTGATGAAGAGCTACATGCTGAACGAGGTCGACACCGGCCAAACCGACGAGAACGGCCAACCGGTCATCGGCCATGAGCTCTGGTCGCCCGATGCCATCGAGCGGGTGGACGACCGGACCGTGCGGCTGAACCTGAAAGAGCCGCAACTGGCCATTCCCGAACACCTGAACCATTATCAGGCGGTGATGCTGGATCCCGATCAGGACGGCGTCTTCGACGTGGGCGCGAATGGGACCGGTGCCTTCACGCTGGTCGAGATCGAACCCGGCCGCCGCGCGGTGATCGAGGCGGTCGCGGATTACTGGGGCGAGGGTCCCTATCTCGACCGGGTGGAGTTCATCGACCTCGGCGGCGGCGATCAGGCGATCCTGAACGCCCTGATCTCGGGGCAGGTTCACGGCGCCTTCCAGGTGCAGCCGGAATTCTCGTCGATCCTGGAGCAGCAAAAGCATCTGAAGCTGCATGACGTGACCACGGCCGATACCGCGATCAGCCGGATGAACGTCCGGCAGAAGCCCTTTGACGATCCCCGGGTGCGCAAGGCGTTCCGGCTGGCCGTCGACCCGGTGAAGGCAAGTGCCGTGACCTTCGGCCCCTTCGCGACGCCGTCCGAACACCACCATGTCGCCCCCATTCACCCGGAATATGCCAAGCTGCCGGAATGGAAGCAGGATATCGGAGCCGCCCGGGCCCTGCTGGCCGAGGCGGGCTATGGCGACGGGCTGGAGGTGGAACTGGTGATCCAGAAGGATCCCGCCCACCACCTGCGCAATGCAACGGCCATTCAGGAAATGCTGAAGGAGGCGGGCGTCACCTGCAACATCAACGTCATGCCCAATGCGCAATACTGGGATGTCTGGACGACGGTTCCCTTCGGCTCGACCGTCTGGGCGCATAGGCCGCTGGCGGTGATCAACCTGGGCCTTGCCTATCGCAGTGGCGGCGCCTGGAACGAAAGCGGCTATGCCAACCCCGAGTTCGACCGCCTTCTGACCGAGGCCGAATCCATGCCCGACCCTGAGATCCGCCGCGGCAAGATGGCGGAAATCGAGGCTCTGCTGCAGGAAGACGGCCCCATCGTCCAGACCTACTGGCGCAAGCTGCTGACCTTCTATGATGTCCGCGTGATCGGGTTCGAGATGCATCCGACCTATGCCCTTTTCGCCAACAAGCTGGCGCTCGGGGCCTGACATGGCGCGGATCGTCCTGAACCGGCTGGGCCAGTTCGCCGTCATCCTGCTGATCGCGTCGTTCCTGCTTTTCGCCGTGACCGAGTTTTCTCCGGGCAATGTCGCGTCCAAGATTCTCGGCCCCTATGCGCTGGAAAGCCAGGTCCGGGCGCTGTCGGACCGGCTGGGCCTGGACGATCCGCTTCTCATCCGATACCTGCGCTGGCTTGGCATGCTTGTCGGGCTGGTGCCGAACGAGCTTGGCGGGCCGGCGACCGGGCTTGGCCTCAGCGATCCGCGCGGAGCACAATATTTCGGCAACTTCGGGTTTTCGCTGATGCAGGGGCGGCCGATCCTCGATGTGCTGGCCGACCGCTTCGGCCACACCGTCACGCTGACCGTCTGGGCCATCGGCCTGACGGTGCCGATCTCGCTCTGTCTGGGTGTGCTGGCAGGAATGACGCAGGGCAGCCTGCTGGACCGCATCATCTCGGTCGCGACGGTCAGCCTGACCTCGCTGCCGGAATTCGTGGTGGCGGTCCTTCTGATCTTCGTCTTTGCGGCCTCTCTGGGCTGGCTGCCGGGCACCAGCCCGCTTGACCCCGGCGATCGATGGTCTGTCGCGTCGCAACTGGTGCTGCCCGTGGCGGTGCTGGTCATCGCCTCTTCGGCCTATGTCACCAGGATCGTCCGCAGTTCGGTGGTCGATACGCTGGCGCAGCCCTTCGTCCGCACCGCCCGGCTGAAGGGTCTGGCGCCGATGCGGGTGGCGCTGCTGCATGTGCTGCGCAATGCGATGATCGCGCCCGTCACCGTCATCCTTCTGCAAATCAACTGGATCCTGACCGGGGTCGTCGTGGTCGAGGCGATCTTCGCATATCCCGGCATCGGCCGGCTGATGCTGGAGGCCGCATTGTTCGGCGATATCTACCTGATCCAGGCGCTGACGCTGATCGCGCTCAGCGTGGCGGTGACGACCCAGTTCCTCGGCGATCTGGCCTATGTCCTTCTCGACCCCCGGATCCGCGTCGCATGACGGCCGGGGCGAACAGGACGGCCAAGCCGGCGCGGACCGGCCTTCTGGCGCGGCTGCGGGGATCGCGGCTGCTGCGGTCGCGCAGCGCGACGGTGGGACTGGCGATCCTGATCTTCTGGCTGGTCGTGGCGATCGGCGCGCCCTGGATCGCGCCTTACGATCCGACCGCCATAGATTTCGCGGCCAGCGCCGATCCCTCGCCCTCGGCCGCCCACTGGCTCGGAACCGATGTCCTTGGCCGGGACCTCCTGTCGCGCATCATCTTCGGCGCGCGGACGACCTTCCTTGTCATTCCGCTTTCGGTCTTTTCGGCCTTTCTGGTCGGCGCCGTCGCCGGAATGGCCGGCGCCTGGTATGGCGGCTGGACCGACACGATCCTCGCCCGCGCCGGCGACGTGATGCTCGCCTTTCCGGCCCTTGTCCTCTACATCATCCTGATCACGACCTTCGGGCCGTCGCTGTGGAACATCGTCATCGCCGTGACGCTGACCTATGCGCCGGGCGTGGCGCGGCTGATGCGGGGCCAGGTCCTTGCGGTGAAGGGGCTGGAATATGTGCTGGCGGCCCGCGCCGCGGGAGAATCCCCGATCTATATCATGGCCGCCGAAATCCTGCCCAATGTCGGCACGCCGCTGATCGTCGATCTGTGCCTGCGCACGGGCTATGCCGTCATCCTGGTGGGCACGCTGGGCTTTCTCGGCCTTGGTCTGCCGCCGCCCACGCCGGACTGGGGCGGCATGGTGGTCGAGGGCGTGAACCTGATGACGATCTATCCCCATATCGCGCTTTTGCCGGCGGCGGCGGTGACATCGGTCGTCGTGGCCTGCAACCTTCTGGCGGACGGTTTCCGGGAGACCGCCCGATGACGCGCCCGGTGCTTGAAATCGAGGGGCTGCGGGTCGCCTATGGCGACGGCGCCGATGTGCTGCGCGGGGTGGACCTGACGATTGCGCCGGGGGAAACCTATGGGCTGGTGGGCGAATCCGGCTGCGGCAAGTCGACCGTGGCCTATGCCGTCCAGCGGTATCTCGGTGGCGGCGGCCGGATCACCGGCGGGCGGATCGCCGTCGATGGCACCGACATCGGCTCTGCCAGCGAGGCCGAACTGCGCCGGTTGCGGGGGCGCCGGATGGCGATGGTGCACCAGAACCCGGCTACCGCGCTGAACCCCGCCATGCGGATCGGCCGGCAGCTTGCCGAGACGCCGCGTCTGCGGTCGGGCGAGGGCGGCGCCGACCCTACCGGCGCCATCCTGGAGGTGCTGCGCCGCGTCCGTTTCCAGCATCCCGAGCAAATCCTGCGCCGCTGGCCGCATCAGCTGTCGGGAGGGCAATTGCAGCGCGTCGTCATCGCCATGGCCCTTCTGGCGCGGCCGAGCCTGTTGCTGCTCGACGAGCCGACGACCGGGCTCGACGCCACCGTCGAGGGCGAGGTCGCCTCGCTGGTCCGCGAGATTGCCGAACAGTCCGGCGGCATGGCCATCCTGTATATCTCGCACAATCTGGGCCTGATTGCCCGGGTCGCCGACCGGATCGGCGTCATGTATGCCGGCCAGATCGTCGAGGAGGGAACCGCGCGGCAGGTGCTGAAGACGCCGGCGCATCCCTATGCCCGCGCGCTGCTCGCCAGCCTTCCCGGCAATCCGTCGATCCCCCCGGGCGAGCGGTTGCGCACCATTCCCGGACTGGTGCCGCGGCCTGAGGATCTGGCGCCGGGCTGCGCCTTCGCCCCGCGCTGCTATGCGATGCGGCGCGGGCTTTGCGACAGGCCGATACCGCTTGCGATGACCCCCGCCCCCGACGGCGGCGGACATGTCGCGCAATGCCTGCGGCTGGGCGACGTCCCGCAACCGCCGGTCGAGGCGGCGCCGGTCATGCCACGCGCGCGCGACGGCGGCCGGGTGGTCGATGTGACCGACCTCAGCCGCAGCTTCACGACGCGGCCGGTTTTCGGCGGCCGGGCCAGCCAGGTCGTTGCGGCCAACAAGGTCAGCTTTGCCATCGGCAAGGGCGATATCCTGTCGCTGGTCGGCGAAAGCGGCTCGGGCAAATCCACCATTGCCAGGATCCTGACCGGCCTTGACGTGGCCGACAGCGGCACGGCCATGGCGCTCGGGACCGATATCGCGCGTCGACCGGCGGAAACCCGGACCAGGGAGTTGATCACCGCGATCCGCATCGTCTTCCAGAACCCCGACAACACGCTGAATCCCGCGCATCGCATCGGGCGGATCCTGCGGCGGGCCCTGCGCCGGGGTGGCCGGGCCGGCAGCGCCGAAGAGGTTGCCGCCCTGATCGGGGCCGTCCGTCTGCCCCCCGATGCCGCCGACCGCCGGCCGGGCGCGCTGTCGGGCGGGCAGAAGCAGCGCGTCGCCATCGCGCGCGCCTTTGCCGGGCGGGCCGACCTCATCATCGCGGACGAGCCGGTCTCGGCGCTGGACGTCTCGGTGCAGGCCGCCGTCGTCGAGCTGCTGCGCGACATCCAGGTGCAGCACGGCAGCGCCATCCTGTTCGTCAGCCACGATCTTGAACTGGTGCGCCACATCTCGGACCAGGTGGTCGTGCTCTATCGTGGCACGGTGGTCGAGCAGGGCAGCACGGCGCAGGTCTTTGGCCTTCCCCGCCATCCCTATACCGAGATGCTGCTGGCTGCCGTCCACCCGCCCGACCCTGATCATGTCGCGCCGGACCTGCCGGTCTGCGACGAAACCGCCGCCACAGATATGCCGGGGCTTTGCCCCTTTCTGCCGCGGTGCCATCGCCGGCTGCCCGCCTGCGCCACGACCCCGCCGCCCCGGCGGGTGCCGGCAGAGGGGCATGCGATCCTGTGCCATCATGCGCCGGCGGATCTGATGCAGATGCTTCCTACCGTGACGAAAGGCTGACCGATGCGATATCCCCATCTGCGAACCCGCGGGCCGTTTCTGCCGCCGCTCGACCGGATCACGCAATATCCGTTCGAGCCGGGCTATGTGGTCTTTACCCTGCCCTGCCCGAAGCGCATCCGCACCATGGCCAACGGCCAGATTCTCGCCGATACGGTCGAGGCGCTGATCCTGTTCGAAAGCGACCACATCCCGATCTACTACATCCCGCTCAAGGATATCCGGATGGACCTGTTCGAGCCGGGCAAGCGCGTCACCGAATCGCCCTACAAGGGCAAGGCGCGGCACTATTCGCTGAAAGGCGCCGACGGGGCCTATGACGACATTCTCTGGCACTACGACCGGCCGATAGAGGGCTCGCCCGACCTGTCGGCCTATGGCAGCTTCTACTGGCACGAGGTCGACCGCTGGTTCGAGGAGGAGGAGGAGGCCTTCGTCCATGTCCGCGATCCGTTCCGGCGGGTCGACTGCCTGCCCTCGACCCGCCGTGTGACGGTGCGCCATCGCGGTGTCATGGTGGCCGACAGCGCGCGCCCGGTCCTCCTGTTCGAGACTGGTCTGCCCACGCGCCATTACCTGCCGCAGGCCGACATCGACATGTCCTGTCTGGTGCCCAGCGAAAGGCGCACCCGCTGCCCCTACAAGGGCGAAGCGCAGTATTATCATCTGCGCGTCGGCGACAGCCTGTTGGAGAATGCGATCTGGTACTATGCGGATCCGGTCCATGAATCCGCCCGGATCCGCGGCCTTCTGTGCTTTGCGACCGAACTTGTCGATGAGGTGACGGTGGACGGCGCGGTGGTCGAGCCGCCGGTCACGTCGTTCAAGTTCGGCTACAACTATACCGGCTACAAGGACTGAGCCGCGCCGTACCCGCGCCAGGATCGGCGCTCAGGACAATTGCTCCGCGATGCCGATCCCGGCCCGCCGGGCGGCGTCTCGCGCGGTCGGATAGCCCGCATCCGCATGCCGCAGCACGCCGATGCCCGGATCGTTGTCCATGACCCGCGCCAGGCGTGCGGCGGCATCGGCGCTGCCGGTCGCGATCGTCGTCACGCCGGCCGACTGGCCCCAGTTCCCCAGCGCATGCACCGCCACCAGATCGGCGCCCGAGGCGCAATTCAGCAGGGCATTCAGGATCGGCCAGTCGGAAATCGCATCCGATCCGTCCATCATGTTCTCGGTCTCGCGATGGGGCAGGGTGGCGGAACCGGAATCGAGATGGTCGCGGGTAAAGGCGATGGGGCCGCTCAGGGCGCCGCTGGCCACCAGATCGTTGACGGCCAGGGCCAGGCGCTTGCGCTCCCCAAGGCCCAGCCATCCGATCCGGGCGGGCAGGCCGGTGAACTGCACATGGTCCCGCGCCGTCCTGATCCAGCTTGCGATGCGGTGATCGGGCGGGAAAAGCGACAGGATCAGATCGTCGATCTTGTGGATATCCTCGGGGTCGCCCGAGGCGGCGATCCAGCGGAACGGCCCGATCCCCTCGCAGAACAGCGGGCGGATGAACATCTCGACAAAGGAGCGGAAGCCGAAGGCGTCCTGCATCCCGGCCTCGAAGGCGAACTTGCGCAGGTTGTTGCCGTATTCGAACACCAGGGCGCCGCGCTCCTTCAGCGTCATCATCGCGCGCACATGGCGGATCAGCGTCCGGTCTGCCCTGGCCTTCAGTTCCGCGGGGTCGGATCGGCGCAATTCGGCCGCGGCCGCAGTGGTCATGCCCTCGGGGACATAGCCGTTGACCGGATCGGCGATGGTCTGGTCGGTCACGATGTCGGGGGTGATTCCGCGCTCGATCAGGGTTTCCAGCACCGTTGCGACATTTCCGATCAGCCCGACCGACAGCCCTTCGCCCGCCGTCTGCGCCGCGCGGCACCAAGCGAGGGCCTCGTCCAGATCCCCGGTCTTGCGCTGGCAGTAGCCGGTTGCGATGCGGCGGTCGATGCGCGCCTCGTCGACCTCGACCACCAGCGTGGCGGCGCCGGCCAACTGGCCGGCCAGCGGCTGCGCCCCGCTCATCCCGCCGCAGCCGCCGGTCACGATCAGCCGGCCCGCCAGCGATCCGCCGAAATGCTGTTGTCCGGCCGCCGCAAAGGTCTGGTAGGTGCCCTGCAAAATGCCCTGCGAGCCGATGTACTGCCAGGCCGCCGCCGTCATTCCGGGCATGATCGTCAGCCCCTTGCGCTCCAGCGCGCGGAACTCGGCCTCGCCGTTCCACGCGCCGACGACATTGCCGTTGGCCATCACCACCAGGGGCGTGGTGCCCTGGGTGGGAAACATGCCGACCGGCCGGCCGGACTGCATGACCAGCGTCTGGTCCTCCTCCAGCATCTTCAGCGCCGCCACGATCCGGTCGAAGCTTTCCCAGTCGCGGGCCGCCTTGGCCCAGGACATGTAGATGACCAGATCGGCCGGGCTTTCGGCATTCGCCAGGTTGTTTTCCAGAAGCCGCAGGATCACTTCCTGGCGCCAGCCCTTGCAGCGCAGGGTATTGCCGGTGTGCAGGTCCCAGCTCATCGTTCTATGCTCCCGCCTTGTCGACCGAAAGGCCGAGCAGGGTCTCGACAAAACCCGGATCGCCGCGCACATCGGCCGCAGGCCCGGAATGGATCAGTTTCGAGGCGGCAAGGACGCAAACCCAGTCGGCATAGCGCAGCGCGACCTCGGTGTTCTGTTCGACCACAAGGCTGCTGACGCCGCGCTCCTTCAGCGCCGCAAGCGTCTCGAAGCACTGATGCACGACCGCCGGCATCAGCCCGAGCGACAATTCGTCCACCAGCAGCGTCGAGGGGCGCGAGACCAGCGCCCGCGCCATGGCCAGCATCTGCTGTTCGCCTCCCGACAGCGATCCGGCCCGCTGGTTGTAGCGTTCGCGCAGGCGCGGAAACAGCGCCAGCGCATCGGCTTCGGCATCGCGCGCCTCGGCCCGGCTGCGGATATAGCTGCCGACCAGAAGGTTCTCGGCCACGGTCAGATCGCCGAAGATACGCCGGCCCTCGGGCACGAGGCCGATCCCTGCCCGGGTGCGGCCCGCCGGCCCGGTGCCGGCCAGATCCTTGCCGCCGAGCGTGATGCTGCCCGAGAACATCTCGACATGCCCGGCAATGGCCATCACGGTCGAGGTCTTTCCCGCCCCGTTCGGCCCCAGAAGGGCGACCATCTGCCCGTCGGGAACCTGGAATGTCACGTCATCGACCGCAAGAACGGCGCCGTAGCCACAGCTCATGTTGGTGATATCCAGCATCAGCCAGCCTCCTTGCCCAGATAGGCCGCACGCACGTCGGGCCGGGCGATCACCTCGGCCGGCAGCCCCTCGGCCAGAAGGGCGCCGTTGTCCAGCACCGCGACCCGGTGCGAGATCCGCAGCACCTCGCCCAGATTGTGCTCGATGAGCACAACGGTGCGCCCGCCCTCGTTCAGCCGCACGATCAGATCGGCGATCTGGCCCGCCTCGGAATAGTTCAGGCCGGCCAGCGGTTCGTCCAGCAGCAAAAGCTTCGGATCCGTCGCCAGCACGCGCGCGATCTGCATCCGCTTGAGATAGCCAAGCGGCACTTCGCTGGCGCTGCGGTCGGCGGCCTGGCCGATGCCGACCAGATCGAGAAGCTCGCGCGCGCGTGCCGCATCGGCGGCGGCGGGGCGATGGAACAGCGAGGAGACGGGCCGGTTGAAATGGCCGTGTCCCATGGCGGCCGTCACATTCTCGCCCAGCGTCATGCCGCGGAACGGGCGGACGATCTGATGGGTCAGTGCGATGCCCATCTGCGCCCGCGCATATTGCGGCACCGCCGTGACATCGCGGCCGAACAGTTCGATCTTGCCGGTATCGGGCGGGATCTGGCCGGTGATCAGCTTCAGCAGCGTGGTCTTGCCAGCACCGTTGGGGCCGATCACCGACAGGAGTTCGCGGTCCTTCACGGTCAGGCTCACGTCCCTGACCGCGGCGACGCCGCCGAAACTGCGCGAAAGGGATGTGGTCTTCAGCGGTTCCATCAGCGTGCCCTCAACCTCTGGACCGCACCGGCCAGCCCGCCCGGGCTGATCAGCATGACCACGACCATCAGCGCGCCAAAGATCAGAAGCTTGTAGTCATTGGCGAACCGCGCCAGTTCCGGCAGCAGCGTCAGAAGCACCGCGCCCACGATGACACCGTAGATCGAGCCGATCCCGCCCACGACGACCATGGCAAGGATCGAGATCGACACCACGAAACCAAAGGCATCCGGCACGATCAGTTGCGCGACATGCGCATAGAGGACGCCCGCGAACCCCGCTCCGGCGGTTCCCATGACGAAGGCCGCCAGCTTGAAGCGCCCGACGTTGAGGCCAAGGCTCGTCGCCGCCTGCTCGTCCTGCGCGATCATGGTGAACCCGGTCCCGAGCCAGCTTCGCCGGATCGCCACCAGCAGCAAGGCGGTTGCGGCGACCAGAATCCAGGCCAGGGTGGCCATGCCGGCATCCGACATCGGCTTCGGGATCGAGCTGATGCCGATCTCGCCGCCGAGCCAGCCCTGCTTGCGCACGAAGCCGACGAAAAGAAAGTTGACGCCCATGGTGGTGATCGCAAGGAAATCCTCGCGGACCCGCAGCGAGGCAAGGCCTACCACGAAGCCCAGGATGCCGGCGGCGATGCCGCCCGCCACGAAGGACACCGCGAAGGGCGCCCCCGAGACCGACAGAATGGCCGAGACATAGGCCCCCGTGCCATAAAAGGCGGCATGGCCGAGGCTGATCTGGCCGCAGAAGCCGCTGATCAGGTTCAGGCTCAGCGCCAGCGCCACGTTGATCGCGACGAAGATCGTCAGGCTGAGAATATAGGCGTCCATGTCAACCGGCCTTTCCAAACAGGCCCTGCGGCCGCACCATAAGGACGACGATCAGGACCAGGAAGGCGATGGCGTCACGGTCGAGAATCTGGTCCAGATAGGTCTGGCCGAAGCTTTCGGCCACGCCCAGCAGCAGGGCCGCGACCAGTGTGCCGGGAACGTTGCCCAGCCCGCCCAGCACGATGATGGCCAGGCCCTTGTAGGCGATGATCGACCCCATGGTCGGCTCGACCAGGTTGTTCAGCAGGCCGATCAGCACCCCTGCCACGGCCGCCAGCATCGAGGCGATGGCAAAGCTCAGGATCCTCACGCGGTCGGGTTCGACCCCGAAGGTCCGCGCCATCGCCGGATCCGTCACCGTGGCCCGCCAGGCGACGCCGGCGCGGGTCCGGCGCGAGAACCAGGTGAAGGCCGCGATGGACACGATCGCCGTCACCGCGATCGCCGCCTGCACCGCGTTCAGATAGATCCCGCCGATCATCCAGCCCGAGATGAACCAGGGGTTGTTGTCGAAGGACAGGCCGTAGGGTCCGAAGACCAGACGAAACCCGTCCTCCAGCGCGATCAGCAGCCCGATCGCCGCGATCAGCGCGACATAGGGCGGCTTGTCCAGCAGCGGCCGGTAGATCGCCAGATAGACCAGCGGCCCGGCGATCCCGCCGATGGCCACCGCCACTATTGCGGCCGGCAGCAGTCCAAGGCCCGCATTCGCGGCCAGCACCCCCGCATAGGCGCCCAGCGTGAACAGGGCGGCATGCGCGATATGCAGGATGCGAAGAAGTCCGTAGATCAGCGTCAGCCCCAGCGCCATCATGGCATACATCGCACCCTGGATCAGGCCGACGGTCAGCAGCTCCAGATGAAACATGTCCCAGACCTCTTCGCCGTTGTCAGGTTCACTCGGTCGGCGGCGCGAGCAGCACAGGATCGTCGATGGTCGCGTAGTGGGTGAACGCCCCATCCTTCACGATCTGCGCGCCGATCTCGTGATAGATCTCGCCCAGGCTGTTGAAGGTCAGGACCCCGGTCGAAACCGGCAGATCCTTGGTCGCCGCCAGCGCGTCACGGATCGCCGCATGGTCGACGCTGCCCGCCCGGGTGATCGCATCGGCCGCGACCAGCACCGCGGTATGGGTCGTTGCCGCCACCATGTCGGCCGGGAAGCCCGCCTTCTTCTCGAAATCGTCGATGAAGGCGCGCATGACCGGGTTGTCGGTGCCGCGGTCGAGCGAGGTGGTGATGATCACGCCCTCGGCCGCCTGCTTGGCGATGTCGATGAAGCTCTGGCTGTCGAAGCCTTCGGTCCCGACGATGGTTGCCGTCACCCCCGCGCTGCGAAGCTGGCTGACCAGCGGGCCGCCGGTGAAGAAATAACCGGTGGCATAGATCGCATCGGGCGCGTCACGGCGGATGCCGGCCACGATCGAGCCGAACTGGCGGTCCGAGATGCCGTAGTAATATTCGTTCACGATCTCGATGCCGAACTGTGCGGCGGCCTCCTTGAAGCCGGCGACCAGCGACTGACCGAAGTCGTTGTTGATCGAGACGATGGACACCCGCTTGGCACCGACGTTCTCGGCCATGAGCTTGGCGCCCGCGCGGCCCTGGACCTCGCCCACGAAAGAGGTGCGGAACACATAGTCGCCGGCGCGGGTGATGTCGGGGTGAACGCCATAGGCCGAGATATAGGGGATGCCCTTTTCCTGGAACACGCCGGCCGCCGCTCGCGTCGGGCCGGAATAGCTGCCCGAAATCACGACCGCGACATCGTCGCCCGCCAGGCGGTTGGCGATGGGCAGGGCCTGTTCGGTCTTGGCCTGATCGTCGAGCTCGATCAGTTCGACCTGTTTGCCGAGAAGACCGCCGGCCGCATTGATCTGCTCGACCGCGAGTTCGGCGCCGAGCTTGGCGCTTTCGCCATCGCCTGCCGCCGGCCCGGTCAGGGGCGCATGGAATCCGATGCGGATCGTGTCCTGCGCGGCGGCCGGTCCCATGGATAGAAACGTACCAACCGCGGCGGCAAGGGCGACAACCGCCCGCCGGGATATTGCCTTTGTCATCAGTACCTCCTCAGATCTTCGTTCTTCCGCGGCGGATCAGGCCGCCGGACTTGGGGATTTCGCAGGTGTTCCGGTGTTCCGGACCAGATTCTGGCCGCGCACGACGACGCGGCCGGATTTCATCACGGTATCGACCCGGTTGCTGCCGAAACGGTTGACGGCGCGGCGATGGTCGACCTCGTTCCAGATCAGCACATCGGCGCGCTTGCCCGGTTCGAGAGAGCCGCGGTCTGCCGCAAGACCCAGCGAGACGGCCGGGTTCAGCGTGCTCATGTTCCATACCTCGGCATAGGACAGGCGGAACAGCCGCATGGCCATCTGCATCATCATCTGCATCGAGATCGAGGGGCAGCTGCCGGGGTTGAAATCGGCCGAGATGGCCAGGACGACGCCGGCCTGCAACGCCCGCCGCACCGATTGCGGCATATAGGGCTTTTCGGCGACGCCAATGCCGTCTTCGGTCAGCGGCGGCACCATTTCCAGCATGTGGAAAGTCACGCCGGGAAAGAAGATGCCGACGGTTCCCGCCGCTGCCATCGCCCGCAGGCCCTCTTCCGAGGACTGGTCAAGGTGATCGGCCGAGGCCGCGCCAAGCGCTGCCGCGACGGCCGCGCCGCCGGCATCGCCGGTCTGGTCGGCATGGACGCGCAGTGTCATGCCCAGTTCGCGCGCACGGCGGCCGATGCGCAGGCATTCCGCCGCGGTGAAGCAGGCCGGATCGCAGGCGACATCGCAGGAGGTTGTATAGGGCAGCACCTCGGGCAGCATGTCGATCACCAGCTGCACATATTCGTCGCGCCGGTTGCGGTATTCGTCGGGCAGGACATGCGCGCCGAGGAAGGTGGGCAGGATGTCGATGTCATGCCGAAGGCCGCTGGTCAGCCGCAGCAGCCGCAATTCGTGGTCGCGCGACAGGCCGTAGCCGGTCTTGGCCTCGAGCGTGGTCGTGCCGTAGAGCAGCGCCTCGTCCAGATCGGACAGCGCCTGTTCGACCAGCGTCCGGTCGTCGGCGCGGCGGGTGGCCTGGATCGTGGCATTGATGCCGGTTTCCAGATTCGCGCCCTGGATCCGGCCCTTGACCTTGCCTTCGTATTCGCAGCAGCGGTCGCCGCCGAACAGCAGGTGCGAATGCGCATCGACGAAACCGGGGCTGACCAGCCGGTGCCCGGCATCAATCGTTTCCGTCGCACGCCAGCCGGCCAGCACGGCATCGGTCGGACCCACGGCGACAATGCGATCCCCCCGGATCGCAAGGGCGCCGTCACGAACGATGTCCAGCTTTCCCAGATCGTCGCCGATGCGTCCGGTCACGGGTCCGGCGCATGTCACCAGTTCGGAGGCGTTGATGATGAGGATGTCGGCGTCCTGCACTGTTCCTCCTTCGTGAATTTGGCTGTTGATTTTCCACGTTACGGAAATACAATCCACCAGACGGAAATTCATGTCAAGTGAGTCTCAATGGACACCAAGGCCGATCGTGGGGCAGCCACCGCGGAAACCGATCCGGGATCCGTGCGTTCCGCGCTGCGCGCGCTTGAATTGCTGGAATGCTTCACGATCCTGCAACCCGAGCGCGGGCTGAGCGAACTGGCCAAGGAAACCGGG
Organism: Rhodobacter sp.; assembly: GCA_039808125.1. GTDB lineage: Bacteria > Pseudomonadota > Alphaproteobacteria > Rhodobacterales > Rhodobacteraceae > Pseudogemmobacter. The sequence continues at coordinate 49,919 of JBDHSO010000007.1, forward strand.
CTTGCCACCAGCACGACCTCGCGGCTGATCGGTACGCTTGTCGGCGCCGGCTATCTGAAGAAGACCGAGGCCGGAAGCTATGTCTTCGGCCCGCGGATGCTGAAGATCGCGCTGGCCTGCCTGCGCGGAAGTTCGCTGTTCGAACTTGCCGGCCCGCGGCTGCTGTCCCTGCGCGACCGGACCGGCGAGACGGCGAACCTTGCCGTCCGCAACGGGCCGGATACGGCGATCTATGTTCGTCTGGAGGAAAGTCCGAAGCCCATTCGCCACAACACCTGGCTGGGCCAGCCCGTCCCGCTGCATGGAACGGCCATCGGCGCGGCGATCCTGGGCGATCTGGACGCGCGGGGCTATGCGGTCCTGATGGGCAGCCTTGAACCCGATGTCGCGGCCATCGCGGCGCCGGTCCGCGACAACCAGGGCGAGATCGTGGCCGCCATCAGCATCACCATGCCGCTTTACCGCGCGAGCGAGACCCTGGCCGCCAGCATCGGCGAGATGCTCTGTGTCGAGGCGGGGCGGCTTTCGCTGGAACTGAACAGCCGGCCGCGCGCGCTGCCGGCGATAACGACGATGGAATGACCCATGACAGATACCCGCACGATTCCTATTGCCCCGGGCACCCCGCGCTTTCTTGGCGCACCGGCCTGCGCCTCGGTTGACGAACTGGACGCCCGTTATGCCGTGATCGGTGCGCCGTTCGGCTATCCCTATACCATGCGCAATGTGGCCGGCGGCGCCTCGGACGCCCCCGCGGCGCTGCGGGCGCGCTCGCACCGCTATGGTGACATGCAGGACCGCTATGACATCGATCTCGGCGGCCTTCCCTTCGGTGGCAAGCCGCATCCGGTACGCGACCTTGGCGATGTGCTGGCGGAGCCCGGAACGCTCGACGCCAATTCGGAACGGGTGTCTGCCGTGGTCGCCCGCGCGCTTGAGCGTGGCGCGCGGCCCATCGTTCTGGGCGGCGACGATTCCACGACCTGGATGGCGATCCGCGGATTCCGCGCGCAGGCGCCGGTCACGGTGGTCCAGTTCGATGCCCATATCGACTTTCGCGACGAGGTTGGCGGAGTTCGCGAAGGCTATTCCAGCCCGATGCGCCGCGCCTCCGAAGCGCCCTGGGTCGAGCGTATCCTGCATGTCGGCGGCCGCGGCCTTGGCAGCGCGCGCGCGATCGACCAGGCCGATACGCTGGCGGCCGGCAATGCCGTGATCACCGCGCGCGAGGTGCGGGCGAAGGGCGCGCGCAGCGTGCTTGACCTGCTGGCGCCCGGATCGCGCGTCTATATCGCCTTTGACGTGGACGGGATCGACCCGTCTGAGGCCCCCGGGACCAGTGCCGCCCTTCCCGGTGGGCTGAGCTTTCCCGATGCGCAGGACATCTTCATGGGGCTTGCGGCCCAGCACGAAATTGTCGGCATGAACGTCGCCGAACATTTCCCGGGGATGGATGTGAACGGCATTACCAGCCTGCTGATCACCCGGCTGATCGCTTCGTGGATCGGCGTGGAGATGAACCGACCCTGACGCCCGCCGGTTCCGGCCGGCCAGATACCGATGCGCCGCGACATCCCGTCGAGACGCGACCGCCCCCCGTTTTCAGGAGACGACGATGACGAAACCGATCTCAAACCTGCGCGACTTCACTATCGGGCGCGGCACCGAACTGCGCTGCAAGGGCTGGCGGCAGGAGGGTATGCTGCGTATGCTGGAGAACACGGTCGCGAACGGCGAAAAGCCCGAAGAACTGATCATCTACGGCGGTTCGGGCAAGGCCGCGCGCAACTGGGAAAGCTATCATGCCATCGTCGAGACGCTGAAGGCGCTCGAAGACGATGAGACCATGGTGATCCAGTCGGGCAAGCCCGTCGCGGTCTTCCGCACGCATGAGGATTGCTCGCGCGTGTTGTGCGCCAATACCAATCTTGTGGGCAAATGGGCGACCTGGGACCAGTTCCGGATGCTCGAAGCCCGGGGCCTGATGATGTACGGCCAATATACGGCCGGCACCTGGGCCTATATCGGCACCCAGGGTATCCTTCAGGGCACCTATGAAACCTTCGCGGCCTGCGGCAAGGACCTGCCCGGGGGCGATCTGCGCGGGCGGATCGTGCTGACGGCGGGTCTGGGCGGCATGGGAGGGGCGCAGCCGCTGGCGGTCAAGATGGCCGGCGGCGTCTGCATCGCGGTCGAGGTCGACCGTCGCCGGGCCGAGCGCCGCGTCGATACCGGCTATTGCGATATGATCTGTGACGATCCGGCACAGGCGATGGCCCTTGCGCGTGAAGCGGCACAGAACGGGCGCCAGCTTGGCATCGCCCTGATCGGCAATGCCGCCGAACTGCTGCCCCGCCTGCGGACGATGGGCCTGAAGCCGGCAATCGTGACCGACCAGACCTCGGCCCACGATCCGCTGAACGGCTATGTTCCTGCCGGGCTGGATCTGTCCGAGGCCACGACGCTGCGCGAGAAGGATCCGGGCGAATACACCCGCCGCAGCCTCGACAGCATGAGCGCGCATATCCGCGCGATGCTGGACTTTCAGCGCGACGGGGCGATCGTCTTCGAATACGGCAACTACCTGCGCGGCCATGCCAGGGAAAACGGCGTCGCCAATGCCTTCGACATCGGTGGCTTCGTCCCGATGTTCATCCGGCCCAGCTTTTCGCGCGGGCGCGGGCCGCTGCGCTGGATCTGCCTTTCGGGTGACGAGGCCGACCTGCGGACGACCGATGCCGCCGTTCAGGCCGAGTTCTCGGACGATCCGCTCCTGCGCACCTGGATGGAGATGGCCAAGGAGAAGGTGGCGATCCAGGGTCTGCCGGCCCGGACCTGCTGGCTGGGCATGGGAGAGCGCGAACGTCTGGGCGCGCTGCTGAACGATCTTGTGCGCACGGGCAAGGTCGCCGCGCCGCTGGTGATCTCGCGCGATCATCTCGATACCGGCTCGGTCGCCCAGCCGACGCGCGAGACCGAGGCGATGAAGGACGGAACCGATGCGGTGGCGGACTGGCCGTTGCTGAACGCCCTGCTGAACGCGGCCTGCGGCGCCGATCTCGTCACCATCCATCAGGGGGCGGGCAGCGGCATGGGCGGCTCGATCTCTGCCGGCCACCTTCTGGTCGCCGACGGGACCGACGCCGCGGCGGGGCGTCTGGCGAAATGCCTGCATGTCGATCCGGG
>JBDHSO010000008.1:0-51948 GCA_039808125.1 Rhodobacter sp.
TTGGTGAACATCGGCTCGTCGCCTTCGTTGTGACCGAAGCGGCGGTAGCAGAAGATGTCGATCACCACGTCCTTGTGGAACTTCTGCCGGAACTCGGTCGCCACGCGGGCGGCATGGACCACGGCCTCGGGGTCGTCGCCGTTCACATGGAAGATCGGTGCCTCGACCATCAGCGCAATATCGGTCGGATAGGGCGAGGTGCGGCTGAAATGCGGCGCGGTGGTGAAACCGATCTGGTTGTTCACGATGATATGGATCGTGCCGCCGGTGCGGTGGCCCTTGATGCCCGAAAGCTGCAGGCATTCCGCCACGATGCCCTGGCCGGCGAAGGCCGCGTCGCCATGCAGCAGGACGGGCAGGACGGTGATCCGCTCATCGGGCTGGTCGCCGAACTGGTCCTGCTTGGCGCGGACCTTGCCGAGGACGACCGGGTTCACCGCCTCCAGATGGCTGGGGTTTGCGGTCAGGCTGAGATGCACGATATTGCTGTCGAACTCGCGGTCGGACGAGGCGCCGAGGTGATATTTCACGTCGCCCGAGCCGTCGACGTCATCCGGTTTGTAGCTGCCGCCCTGGAATTCGTTGAAGATCGCCTTGAACGGCTTTTGCAGCACGTTGGCCAGGACGTTCAGCCGCCCGCGATGGGGCATGCCGATGACGATTTCCTTCACGCCGAGCTGGCCACCGCGCTTGACGATCTGTTCCATGGCCGGGATCAGCGCCTCTGCCCCGTCAAGGCCGAAGCGCTTGGTGCCCATGTACTTGACGTGCAAGAATTTTTCGTAGCCCTCTGCCTCGACCAGCTTGTTCAGGATGGCGCGGCGTCCCTCGCGGGTGAAGCCGATCTCCTTGCCGTAGCCCTCGATCCGCTCTTTCAGCCAGGCGGATTGCTCGGGGTCGGAGATATGCATGTATTGCAGCGCGAAGGTGCCGCAATAGGTGCGCTTCAGGATGTCGAGGATCTGACGCATCGAGGCATGGGTCAAGCCCAGCACGTTGTCGATGAAGATCGGCCGGTCCATGTCGGCCTCGGAGAAGCCGTAGGAGGCGGGGTCCAGTTCGGGATGCGTCGTGGTCTCGCGCATGCCAAGGGGGTCGAGGTCGGCAATCAGATGGCCGCGGATGCGGTAGGCGCGGATGATCATCAGCGCGCGGATGCTGTCGATCACGGCGCGCTGCAACTGCGCTTCGGTCAGGTTGACGCCCTGTTCGGCGGCCTTGCCGACCACCTTCTGCATCGCTGCCTTGGTTTCCTTCGCCGGCGGCGCCGGCCATTCCCCGGTCAGCGCGGCAGTCAGGTCGTCCGCGGGTTGCGGCGGCCAGTCGGCCCGCGCCCAGGACGGGCCTTCGGCGGCGCGCCTGGCATCGACCTCGCTGTCGCCGAGCGCGCGGAAAAACTCGGCCCAGCCGGCATCCACGCTGTTCGGATCGGCGGCATAGCGGGCCTGAAGCTGGTCGACGTAATCGGCGTTGGCCCCGTCAAGGAAAGACGAGGCGGTGAAGGCGGCGGTGGGGGATTGATCGGTCATTGGATTACCTCGGACGGGAGGAGGGGCCTCAGGAATTCGGTGTGGGTTGCGACGGCAGAAGCAGCAGCCCCATGGTGTGGGAAAAGGCGATCAGGGTGGCGGCAAGGGCGATCAGGCCGGCGATGCCCAGCAGGGCGACGACAAGGGCGGGGAAGAACAACGTGGCAAGGATCAGCCCGGCCGTCCCGGCCAGGGTTCCCGCCGCAAGAAGCCACAGACCGCCAAGGACGATGCCGAGGGCGAGGCTGGGCTTGAGCGGCTCCAGCATCTGCAGGCCGCTGGCCCCCGCATCGTGCAGGCGCCGCACGCCGGCCGCCGTCACCGGCAGGTAGAAGAGGGCGATTGCGGCGCAGGCGGCGACCGCGGCCCGGTCGGCGGGCAGGATTGCGTGACAGGCCCAGAGGATCGCCGCCAGGGCCAGGATGCTGGCCGACAGGAACCACAGATAGGCTGCACGCCCCGTCCGGCCCTTCAGGTCGAAGGAGCGGAGGAGTTCGGTCCTGACTGCCGCGGCCGGTCCCATGTTCAGCCCCCGATCGCCTTCAGCACGGCCTGGCCCAGCGTGGCCGGGCTGTCGGCCACCACGATGCCGGCGGATTTCATCGCCTCGATCTTGCTGCCCGCATCGCCCTTGCCGCCCGCCACGATGGCGCCGGCATGGCCCATGCGGCGGCCGGGGGGCGCGGTGCGGCCGGCGATGAAGCCCGCGGTCGGCTTCCAGCGGCCCTTCCTCCTCTCGTCGGCGAGGAACTGGGCGGCATCCTCCTCGGCGCTGCCGCCAATCTCGCCGATCATGATGATCGAGGTGGTTTCGGGGTCGGCCAGGAACATTTCGAGCACATCGATATGTTCGGTGCCCTTGATCGGGTCGCCGCCAATGCCCACGGCCGAAGACTGGCCCAGGCCTACATCGGTGGTCTGTTTCACAGCCTCATAGGTAAGCGTGCCCGAGCGCGAGACAACCCCGACCGAACCGCGCCGGAAGATGTTACCCGGCATGATGCCGATCTTGCAGGCGTCCGGCGTCATCACGCCGGGGCAGTTCGGCCCGATCAGCCGCGACCTGGAGTTCAGGAGCGCGCGCTTGACCATCATCATGTCCAGCACCGGAATGCCTTCGGTGATGGCGACGATCAGCGGAATTTCGGCGTCGATGGCTTCCAGGATGGAATCGGCGGCAAAGGGCGGCGGCACATAGATCACCGTCGCATCGGCGCCCGTCCGTGCCACGGCCTCATGGACCGAATCGAAGACCGGCAGGCCAAGATGGGTGGTGCCGCCCTTTCCCGGCGTCACGCCGCCCACCATCTGCGTGCCATAGGCGATGGCCTGTTCGGTGTGGAACGTCCCCTGCGAGCCGGTGATGCCCTGACAGATGACCTTGGTGTGCTTGTCGACGAGAACGGCCATCCGGGCCTCCTTGCAGAAAAATCTCTCTTGCGCGGCAGGGCGGGGCCCTGCCGCAGGCTGTCATCCGGCTGACCTGGCGCCTTACGGGCCTGGGCAGATGATCGCGATCTCGCGTCCGTCCATCCGGCCGTTCCGCGCCATCGCCGCCTGCTGCTCGCAGTTGGGATAGTATTGGTCCAGATTGTCCGGCCCGACATTGCCATAGCCGCCACAGCCCGACAGGGCGGTGACAAGCGCGAGGCCGACGGCGGCGAGTGTCATGCGCATGAAGTGGTTCCCTTTCTTGCGTCGACGAAACTGGTTAACTCAAGCGGCATCCTGCCGGTGTGTCCACGCCTTCTTGCATCAAGGCGTGGTATCGCGTCCTGCATCGCCCGTTCTCTGGCCCGTCCGCCCCCTTGCGGAACCGGACCCGGGCGCAGCCTATCCCTTGACCGCCCTGACGATCTTCTCGGCCGCATCGCTGAGGTCGTCGGCCGCGATCACGTTCAGGCCGCTTTCGTTGATGATCTTCTTGCCGAGTTCGACATTGGTCCCCTCCAGCCGTACCACCAGCGGAACCTTCAGGCCCACCTCCCTGACCGCCGCCACGATGCCCTCGGCGATGATGTCGCAACGCATGATGCCGCCGAAGATGTTGACGAGAATGCCCTGCACCTGCGGATCGGAGGTGATGATCTTGAAGGCTTCCGTCACCTTCTCCTTGGTGGCGCCGCCGCCCACGTCGAGGAAGTTCGCCGGTTCCGCGCCGTAAAGCTTGATGATGTCCATCGTGGCCATGGCAAGGCCGGCGCCGTTCACCATGCAGCCGATCTCGCCGTCGAGCGCGATATAGTTCAGGTCGAACTTCGAGGCGGCCAGTTCCTTGGGGTCTTCCTCGGTCTCGTCGCGCAGGGCGGCGATGTCGGGGTGGCGGTAAAGCGCGTTGCCGTCGAACCCCATCTTCGCATCAAGAAGCTTCAGGTTGCCGTCCTTCGTCACCACCAGCGGGTTGATCTCCAGCATGTCCATGTCCTTGTCGAGGAACAGCCGGTAGAGCTTCTTCACGATCTGGACGCATTGCTTGACCTGGTTGCCGGTCAGGCCCAGGGCGAAGGCCACGCGGCGGCCGTGGAAATCCTGAAGGCCCGTTGCCGGGTCGATGGTGATCGTCAGGATCTTCTCGGGCGTGTCATGCGCCACGGCCTCGATGTCCATGCCGCCCTCGGTGGAAGCGACGATCGAGATGCGGCTGGACTTCCGGTCGATCAGCAAAGCGAGGTAAAGCTCGCGCTCGATGTCAGTGCCGTCCTCGATATAGATGCGGTTCACCTGCTTGCCCGCAGGGCCGGTCTGCACGGTGACAAGGGTGCGGCCCAGCATCTGGCGGGTGAATTCGGCGGCCTCCTCGACGCTGCGGGCCAGGCGCACGCCGCCCTTCTCGCCGGCCTCGGCCTCGACGAACTTGCCCTTGCCGCGCCCGCCGGCGTGGATCTGCGACTTCACGACCCAGAGCGGCCCGTCGAGTTCGCCCGCCGCCGACTTGGCCTCTTCCGCCCGTATGACGACACGGCCGTCCGACACCGGCACCCCGTAAGAGCGCAGGAGTGCCTTGGCCTGGTATTCATGGATGTTCATGGGGCCCGTCCCGTATCGGTGATGAATTTCCAAGTGTTCTGGCATGGATGACCGCAGGCGACAAATGCAATTCAAGCGAATCCGATCCCGCCGCGCGATTTCGCCCATTTTGTGATCACAGAATTTCTGGCTGTGATCACAGCCTTGAATCGTGTGATCACCCCTCGCAAGCCGGCCTGGCCGGTGCGGGCGCCCACGTGATTCGCGCCCTGCGGCCTCAGTTCAGGAAGGCCGCGTAGAGCAGCGCGTCGCCCTCGACGAGCCGGGAGAAGTCGGCCCAGGCCTCCAGCGACATCACCGTCCCCTTGCGGGCATAGGGCAGCAGGCCCTCGCCCTGGATCATGGCGACGGGATCGACGGCGGGCGGATTTTCGAACAGGGCCTTCACGTCGATCCCCGCGCCCGACCCCATGCGCCAGTTCGGCGCCAGGATCTCGCCGTTCAGCAGTTGCTCCGCCTCGTCCAGCACGGCCAGCCAGCGCGTGCCCGTCCCCGGCGGCATGCGCAGCCCCAGCGCCGAGGTCTGCGCGTCGTTCGGCACCCATTCCTGCACATCGTCGGTCTCGGCGGCGACCAGTGTCCAGAACCGCCGGTTTTCGGCGATCATCGTCAGGAAATGTCCGCGCGCCTCGCGTGCAAGCGCGGGATCTGGCTGTTGCGCCAGCGCGGTCAGGATGATCGCCACGCGGTCGACCTGCCTGCCGAACAGCATGTCCCAGGCGGTATTGGGCGGGTGTCCGGCCTGCAGTTCCTGCATCGCCGCAGTGGCGTCGAGAATGCGGTCGACGGCGGCATAGGGGGAATAGGCGCGGGCGGCGGAGGTAAAACCCTGCAAGAGATGGGTATAGGCCGACAGCCAGGCCGCGTCGGCGCTGTCGAAGCGGACCAGGGGTCCGCCCGGCCCGCGCCCGCCGCCGGTACCGAGTGCGGTTCCCGCGACTTCGGCCAGACTTTCGCCGGGGCCGCGGAGGCCGTTCGCGTCGATGTCGAACCACAGATCGCCAAGGTCGATCTCCAGTGCGAAATCGCGCGGGCCAAGCGTGTCGAGCGCGGCGCGCGCCTCGATCATAGCCGCGTCGAGGCCGGTCAGAAGGCGCATCAGATCGCTGCCGCGAAACGGGCGCGGATCGGCGCGCGCCGGGATCGGCAGGCGCAGGATCGGCAGTTCCGACCAGTCGGCGCTGACGCCGGTTTCCCAGCGCAGTTGCAGTGCCTTTTCGACGCCCCCCAGAAAGCGCAGTCCGGCAAGGGCGAAAAGCTCCTCCGGGGCGGGGGCGGGCAGGGCGGCCAGCCGTGCCTGCGTTGCGGCAATGCCGGTCTCGCGGATCTCGGCGGACAGGGGCGAGACCCCGGCGCCGGCCAGCGCGGGCCAGAGGGCGACGAAGGCGGCAAGAACGATGCGGCGCATGGGGGACCTCGGCTTTTGGCCGAAGGATGGTCAACCCGGTGGCGCGGGTCAAGCCGGGCCGGGGTCCGGTTTCCCGTCCCCCGGGCGGCGCGGCGGATCAGGCATTTCCGTCCGTGGTTCCCTCGCCTTCGACGGCGGCCGCCCCATCCCCTTCGCGCCCCGGGCGGAGTTCGACGGCAAGGAAACGTTCGAAAGCGTCCAGATCGACCGGATCGAACTGGCCGAAGCCCTGCATCCAGACGCTGGCCGCGCGCAGCGCATCGGGTTCGAGCTTGCACCAGATCACCCGGCCGCGGCGTTCCCGGCTGATCAGCCCGGCCATCGCCAGGACGGCAAGGTGCTTCGAGATTGCCGCAAGGCTCATCTCGAAGGGTTCGGCGACATCGGTGACGGCCATGTCGTCCTCAAGCAGCATCGACAGGATCGCGCGCCGCGTGGGGTCGGCCAGGGCCGAAAACACGCTGTCGAGAGAGGTGGGGCCGGGGGCGGACATGGGGGCACTATCCGGGCCGCCGGCCGGGGCGTCAATCGCTCGATCAACCGCGGGGTTGAATATGCCGAGGCTCCAATGCCGGGTGCCCGCCCGGGTGCCCGCCGACAAAGAATATCGGAATATTACGTGATTTCCGTTGTTTGCAGTTGATTCTGCTGCGTTCACGAACGGTTGACTCATGTTCCCTGCCCGCATAGAACCCTCGCGACTGCCGGAAGGGGGGGCTGATGGCTTCGGATCCCGATCCTGATCGTCTGCGCGCGCTGGAAAAGCGGCTCGCGAAGGCGTCGGGCGCGCCGAAGACGGAGAAAGCCCGACCGGCGAAAGGTTTCTCGCAAGGCGAGGTGGCCTGGAGGATGGTGCTCGAGCTGACCACCGGCATCGTGCTGGGGTGCGGCATCGGCTACGGGCTGGACCGGATGTTCGGCACGCTGCCCGTCTTCCTGGCGATCTTCGTGCTGGTGGGCTTCGCGGCGGGGGTCCGGACGATGCTGGGCACCGCGCGCGAACTGACGGCAAAGATTGGGGCGGCGGCCCCCGACAAGGAAGGGAACTGAACGTGGCGACGGGTACCGAGGAACACGCAGCAGGGGGCGGTCTTGCCATCCATCCGATGGACCAGTTCATCGTCAAGCCGCTGTTCGGCGACGGTCCCGTGCACTGGTACACCCCGACCAACGTGACGCTGTGGATGGGGATTGCGGTCGTCGTCCTGCTGGGCATCTTCGTCCTGGCCACGCGTCATCGCGGCATCATCCCGTCGCGGCTGCAATCGGTGGCGGAGCTGTTCTACGGCTTCATCCACAACATGGTCGAGGATGTGACCGGCCACGAGGGCGCGAAGTTCTTCCCCTATGTCATGACGCTGTTCATGTTCATCTTCCTGGCGAACATGCTCGGCCTCCTGCCGATGAGCTTTACCGTCACCAGCCATATCGCCGTCACGGCTGTGCTGGCGCTGATGGTGTTCCTGACGGTCACTCTGGTCGGCTTTTACCGCAAGGGCCTGGGCTTCCTGTCGATGTTCTGGGTTTCCTCGGCGCCGCTGATCCTGCGGCCGATCCTGGCGCTGATCGAGGTGATCTCGTATTTCGTCCGGCCGCTTTCGCATTCCATCCGTCTTGGCGGCAACCTCATGGCCGGCCACGCCGTGATCAAGGTCTTTGCCGGTTTCGCCGGCGCCATGGGTATCGCCTCGGTGGTGCCGATCGTCGCCATCGCCGGGATCTACGGTCTCGAACTGCTGGTCGCCGCCGTCCAGGCCTATGTCTTCACCATTCTGACCTGCGTGTATCTGCGTGACGCAGTGGGCGAAGCCCACCACTAGGGTCCGAACTCCAACCTTCAGCCAATTCCACTCATCAGGAGAAATCTCATGGAAGGCGAACTCGCGCTCCTCGGCAAATACATCGGTGCCGGCCTGGCCTGTATCGGTCTCGGCGGCGCCGGCATCGGCGTGGGCCACATTGCCGGCAACTTCCTGTCGGGCGCCCTGCGCAACCCGTCGGCGGCCCCCTCGCAGATGGCCAACCTCTTCGTCGGCATTGCCTTTGCCGAAGCCCTCGGGATCTTCTCGTTCCTGGTCGCCCTGCTGCTGATGTTCGCAGTCTGATCGGACGGCCGCAGAATACGGGCAGGCGCCGGGGACCCGGTGCCTGCCCGTCACTGATGGGTCCGACGGAGAGCTGACATGGCTACAGAACCAATTCTCGAAGGGGCGCCCATTCTCGAAGAGGCGGCCGGTCAATGCGTCAACGCGCATGGCGGCGCCATCGGCATGCCCCAGCTTTGCCCCGAGTGGATCCCGAACCAGGTGTTCTGGCTTCTGGTCACTCTGGTGGTGATGTTCCTGATCCTGTCGCGGATCGCCCTGCCGCGCATCGGCGCGGTGCTGGCGGAGCGCAAGGGCACGATCACCAACGACCTTGCCGCCGCCGAAGAGCTGAAGCAGAAGGCACAGGCCGCCGAAAAGGCCTATAACGACGCGCTGGCAACGGCGCGGACCGAGGCGTCCAAGATCGTGGCGGCGGCCAAGGCCGATATCCAGAAGGATCTCGACGCCGCGACCGCCAGGGCAGATGTGGAAATCTCGGCCAAGACGGCGGAATCGGAAAAGAAGATCGCGGAGATCCGCGCCGGTGCGGTGGAGGCGGTCGATGCCGTCGCCAGGGACACGGCCGAGGCTCTGGTCGCCCATCTGGGCGGCAAGGTCGATCCCGCGGCGGTCTCGGCGGCGGTTTCCGCCCGGCTGAAAGGGTAAGGCGATGAAGAAACTCCTCTCCATCCTCGCGCTGTCGCTGGCGGCTTCGCCGGCGCTGGCGGCCTCGGGCCCGTTCTTCTCGTTGCAGAACACCAACTTCGTCGTGCTGATCGCCTTCATCGCCTTCGTGGCGGTGCTGGTCTATCTCGGCGTGCCGAAGAAGCTGGCCGGGATGCTCGACGCCCGCGCGACGACCATCCGGTCGGAACTGGACGAGGCCCGCGCCTTGCGCGAAGAGGCCAAGACCATCCTCGCCTCCTATGAGCGCAAGGCGAAAGAGGTGCAGGAGCAATCCGACCGCATCGTCGCCACCGCCAGGGAAGAGGCGATGGCCGCCGCCGCCAAGGCAAAGGAGGATCTCAAGTCCACCATCGCCCGCCGGTTGCAGGCCGCCGAGGAGCAGATCGCCTCGGCCGAGGCCGCCGCATTGCGTGAAGTGCGCGAGAAGGCCGTCTCGGTGGCCGTAGCCGCGGCGGGCGAGGTCCTGTCGCGCCAGATGACCGCCGCAGGGGCCAAGGCCTCGATCGACGCGGCCATCGAACAGGTCGGCGACAAGCTGCACTGAACAAGCTCTACCGGATCGGTCCGGTCCGGATCGTCAGGGACCCCGGGGGCAACCCCGGGGTCCTGTGGTTTCCGGTCCCCGGCGTTCAGCCGGCGCCGGTTTCGTGATCCAGCCGCTGCCGCGCCACCTCTTCGTTGCGCAGGGCGCGCTGCTGATCGGTCAGCGATTGCGCGACATAATCGAGATGCGCCTCGACCGTGGCGCGGGCCGCAGCGGGATCGCGGGCAGCGAGGGCGTCGCGGATCGCGCGGTGCTGGGCCAGCAATTGCTCGCGCGTCACGCGGTTCCTGAACATGATCTGGCGGTTGTAGAACACGCCTTCCTTGAGCAGGTCGAACATCGACCGCAGCATGTGCAGCATGACGACGTTGTGGCTGGCCTCGATGATCGCCATGTGGAACTGGGCGTCGAGTTCCGCCTCGTCCGCGGGGTCGCGCCGCGCATGGGCGCTTTCCATCTTGCGAAACACCGTGTCGACGACCTGCAGGTCGGTGTCCGATCCCAGCCGCGCCGCGCGTTCGGCGGCCAGCGCCTCGATGTCGCGGCGAAAGGCGGTATAGTCGATCGCGGCTTCGTCGTGACTGGCGAACAGCCGCACCAGTGCCGGCGCGAAGGCCGATCCCAGAACCTCGGCCACGAAGACGCCGGAACCGGCCCGGCTGACCAGCAGCCCCGCCTCGGACAGTTCGGCGATCGCCTCGCGCAGCGACGGGCGCGAGACGCCCAGCCGCTCGGCCAGGTCGCGCTCGGCCGGCAGCCGCTCCCCCGGGCGCAGGACGCCGCGCAGGATCAACTGCTCGATCTGGCGGACGACCGCGGCCGACAGCTTTTCCGGCAGGACCTTACGGAACGGCATGGGCGAACGCCATTGCAGCCTCGGGGCAAATTGGTCTGAAAATAGGACCGGACTCCGGCGGAGACAATGGAAAAGGGGCCGGCGGCGAAGGCCGGCCCCGGCAGACCGCGCGGGCGCCCGGATCACCGGATCAGGTGTTCGGGCGGATGATGATCTCGACCCGGCGGTTCTGTGCCCGGCCTGCGGGCGTCAGGTTCGAGGCGACGGGCTGGTCTTCACCGCGGCCGATGATCGACATGCGCGACGAGGACACGCCGGAATCGCGCAGGATCGCCGCCACCGATGCGGCGCGGCGCTGCGACAGGTCGAGGTTGTAGGCGGCGGTCCCGGTGTTGTCGGTATGCCCCACGACCGAGATGTTCGATGTCGGATATTTCTGCAGGCTGGCGGCGATGGCCCGCAGGTCGCGGGTCAGGTCGCCGCGGACGACGGCGCTGTCGGTGGCGAACAGCAGGTCCTGGGGCATGTTCACCACCAGATACTGGCCGTTGTTCGTGACCGTCAGCCCCGAGGACAACTGGCTGCGCAGTTCCGCGGCCTGCTGGTCCAGCGAATAGCCGATGCCGCCGCCGAGCGCGCCGCCCACGACGGCACCCAGCACCGCCTTTTCGAACTGGTCGCCGCTGTCGGCGGTGGCCGCACCCAGGACGGCGCCGGAAACCGCACCGATCGCCACGCCCCGCTTGGTATTGGCATTCGGGTCGTCCGACAGGTTGTTCGGGGTGACGCAGGCCGAGAGGGCGGTCAGCCCGGCAAGCCCGACGAGAAGGCGGGCCGAAAGGAGGGGGGTCTTGGTCATCATGCGCTCGCTGCCAAAGGGATTGTGGACCCGTTTCGCACGGGCCTCGGGTTCAACTTAAACCAGCACGGCCCGTTCCCGCCAGCCCCGTCCCCCGGTTGCGCGGCCTTCTGCCCATGGCGGAAATGTCACTTTTTCGCGCGGCGATGGTGCCAGGGCGCTGCATTGCGCCCGAAGGGCCGTGCCGGAAGCCCGGCGGATTCGCCGCGCCCGGGCCGGGGCGCGGACGGCAAGGCGCCATGCCGCTGCGGCGGGGAAGGGCCTCAGGCCTCGGCCCGCGCGGCTTCCCAGGCCAGCATCGCGCGCTTTTGCGGCAGGCCCCAGTGATAGCCGCCCAAGCCGCCGTCGCGGCGCAGCGCGCGATGGCACGGGATGAGAAAGCTGATCGGGTTCCGCCCGACCGCCGTGCCGACCGCCCGCTGCGCGGTGGGATGGCCCACGGCAAGGGCAAGTTCGGAATAGGTCGTGACCTGCCCCGAGGGGATGCGCAGCAGCGCCTCCCAGACCTTGATCTGGAACGGTGCGCCGATCAGGTGCAGGGGTGCCTGCCGGCCGTCGGCCAAGCCGAAGGCCGCGACGGCCCAGGGCGTCAGCGCCGCCTCATCCCGGCGGTAATGCGCCTTCGGCCAGCGCCCGGCAAGATCCTCGTAGCCCGCCGCCTCGCCCGTATCGGCGGTAAAGCCGATGCCGCAGATCCCGCGCGCGGTTCCCATTACCAGCGCCGGGCCGAAGGGGCTGTCGAACATGCCCCAGCGGATATCGAGCCCCTCGCCGCCACGCCCGAATTCGCCGGGACTCATCGCCTCCCAGGTCAGGAACAGGTCGTGCAGCCGCCCCGAGCCCGACAGCCCCACCTCATGCGCGGTGGCAAGCATCGTCATCCGTTCCGCCAGCAGGCGGCGGGCGTGATCCAGCGTCAGATATTGCTGATAGCGCTTGGGGCTGACGCCGACCCACTGGCTGAACACCCGCTGGAAATGCGCCGCCGACATGTTCATCTGCCCCGCCAGCCCGTCGAGCGACAGGCCCGGCCCGGCATCGTCGAGAATCTTCAGCGCGCGTCCGATGACGGCATAATGATAGCTTGCGGACAGGTCGTTCATGGTCGGGCTCCTTTGCGCCACCCTAGCACGCGCGTGCGCGTGCGCGACCCGGAAGCTGCGGCAAGCGTCGGCTTGCGCTCTTGCGCTTGTGAAGCGGCCCCCTGCCGTGGCATGTCGGAGATCATGGCCAGCCAACTCGACTATTCCGCACTCCGCGCCGTCTTCGCCCGTTTCGCCGAGGTCGAGCCCGCGCCGAGGGGCGAACTGGAACATACCAATGCCTTTACCCTGGTGGTGGCCGTCGCCTTGTCGGCGCAGGCCACCGACAAGGGGGTGAACCGCGCCACCCGGGCGCTGTTCGCCCTGGCCGACACACCCGAGCGGATGCTGGCCCTGGGCGAAGAGGGCGTGATCGAACACATCAGGACCATCGGGCTTTACCGCAACAAGGCCAGAAACGTGATCCGCCTGTCGCAGCGCCTGATCGAGGTCTATGGCGGCGAGGTGCCGTCCTCGCGCGCGGCGCTGATGACCTTGCCGGGCGTCGGGCGCAAGACGGCGAACGTGGTGCTGAACACCTGGTTCGGCCTGCCGGCGCAGGCGGTGGACACCCATATCTTCCGCGTCGGCAACCGCAGCGGCATCGCGCCCGGTCGCGACGAGGCCGCGGTCGAGCGCGCGATCGAGGACAATGTGCCGGCCGAATACCAGCAGCGCGCGCATCACTGGCTGATCCTGCACGGACGCTACATCTGCGTGGCGCGCCGGCCGAAATGTGCTATCTGCCCGATCCGGGAGTGGTGCCGATACGAGGACAAGGAATGAAGACTTATCAGGTGGTTGGCATCGGCAATGCCATCGTCGACGTGCTTTCGGCGGCGGATGACAGCTTTCTCGACCTGATGGGGATCGAGAAGGGCATCATGCAACTGGTCGAGCGCGAGCGGGGCGAGATGCTCTACGCCGCGATGAAGGAGCGCCGGCAGGTCCCCGGCGGCTCGGTTGCGAACACGGTCGCGGGGCTGGGGGCGCTCGGTCTCTCCACCGCCTTCATCGGCCGGGTCCGCGACGACGCGCTGGGGCGGTTCTACGCCGCGTCGATGGCCGAGGAGGGCACCGATTTCGTCAACCTGCCGATCCGGGGCGGCGACCTGCCCACCTCGCGCAGCATGATCTTCGTCTCGCCCGATGGCGAGCGGTCGATGAACACCTATCTCGGAATTTCCTCGGAACTCGGCGCCGACGACGTGTCCGACAGCGTGGCGGGGCGGGCGCAGATCCTGTTCCTCGAGGGCTATCTCTACGACAAGGACAAGGGCAAGGACGCCTTCGAGCGCGCGGCCCGGCTGACCCATGCCGGCGGCGGCAAGGCGGGGATCGCGCTGTCCGACCCGTTCTGCGTCGACCGTCACCGCGACAGCTTTCGCCGTCTGGTAAAGGACCTCGACTATGTGATCGGCAACGAGCGGGAATGGTGCGCGCTCTACCAGACCGATCTTTCGGCCGCGCTGGAACAGGCGGCGGCGGATGCCGGCCTCGTGGTCTGCACCCGCTCGGGCCATGACGTGATCCTCGCCCGGGGCGCGGAGCAGGCGGTGGTCAGGGTCAACCGGGTGGTGCCGGTCGACGCGACCGGCGCCGGCGACCAGTTCGCGGCCGGCTTCATCTACGGCCTTGCGACGGGCGCCTCGCTGGAGGTTTCCGGCCGGATGGGCTGCATCGCCGCGGCCGAGGTGATCGGCCATTTCGGCGCCCGCCCCGAAACCGACGTGAAGGCGCTGTTCCGGCGCGAGGGCCTGATCTGAGGCCGCGCCGCCCTGCGCCCTGCCGTTGTGCTGTTCAGGGCGTGCAGGCCGCGATGGTTCGCGCCAGCGAGACGATCAGGTTGGGGTAGAGAGCCGGCCCCGGCTCCAGCGTCGCGCCTTCGGGGTCGAGCGCGCCGCCGATGACGGCTCCGGTACCCTCGGCCAGGTGTTCGATCATCGCGGGGTCGTGCCCGACCTCGGGAAAGATGCACAGCGGCGGCCCCTGCGCCAGCATTGCGTGCAGATCGGCCAGCCGCTTCGCCCCGGGCGGGGCCGCATCGCCAAGGGCCAGGGTTCCGGCGACGGTCAGCCCGAAATGAGCGGTGAAATAGCCGTAGGCGTCGTGAAAGGCCAGAAAGGGGCGGTCCTTGACCGGCGCGAGCAGGGCTCCGGCCTCGGCATCGGCCCGGATGACGGATGTCGCGGCGGCGGCGGCGTTTTCGTGGTAGATCGCCGCATGTTCGGGGTCGAGCCGCGCCAGCGCCGCCGCGATCAGCCCCAGCCACAGCCGGGCATTGTCAGGGTCAAGCCAGGCATGCGGATCGACGCCCGCATGATCGTGGCCGGAAGTCGCCTCTTCCGCCTCTTCTGCGGCGTGGTCGTGGTGATCCTCTTCCGCCGCAAAATCCCGCCGTTCGGTGCCAGGCGCGTCGAGAAGGTCAAGCCGTGCGGCCGTCCCGCCGAGGCTGTCCAATGCCGTGGCGAGCCAGGGCGTCAGTTCCGGTCCGATCCAGACCACCAGATCGGCATCGGCCACCGCGGCGGCCTGGCTGGGCCGCAGGCTGAAGGAATGTGCCGATGCGCCCCGGTCCAGCAGCAGTTGCGGCTGCCCCAGGTCCCCCATCACCGCCGCGACCAGCGCATCGACTGGCGGGATATCCGTGACCACGGCGGGGACTTCGGCCTCTGCGGCGGTGCTGGTCAGCAGAAGCGCAATGATATAACGCATGGTCTGGGCCTTTCCGAAAGAGATCCGCGCCTCTATGTATGTAATATGATAACATGTCAAGCGAGGGCGCCATGACCGGCATGTCCAACGCCGATCCCGATTCCGACTGTCCCGGCTGCGCCGATCCCGCTGCCGCCTTTGCCGCCCATGACCACCGGAATTGCGCCGGCGACGTCCTGGCGCGGGCCGAGGCGCTGGTTGCCGCGGGGGGTGTGCGGCTGACGCCGGTGCGCCGCCGCGTGCTGGAAATCCTGCTGGAGGAGCATCGCGCGCTTGGCGCCTATGACGTGCTGAAACGGCTCGCCGCCGAAGGTTTCGGCAACCAGCCGCCCGTGGCCTATCGGGCGCTGGATTTCCTGGCCGAGAACGGCTTTGTCCATCGGATCCGGCGCCTGAATGCCTTTGCCGCCTGCATGCACCCCGGAGAGGACCATGCACCGGTCTTCCTGATCTGCCGCAACTGCAATGCCGTGGCCGAGATGCCCGCCGCGCCGGTGCGTGCCGCGCTTGACGAGGCGGCATCCGATCTCGGCTTTGCCGTCGAACGGACCACGGTCGAGGCGACCGGCCTCTGCCCCGCCTGCTGCAAGGCGGAGGCCGCGGCATGACGCTGATCGAGGCGCGCAACCTCGGTGTCCGCATGGGCGGGGCCGCGGTGCTGGAGGATGTGAGCCTGGCGATCCGGCCGGGCGAGATCGTCACCATTCTTGGCCCGAACGGATCGGGCAAGTCGACGCTGCTGCGGGCGCTGCTCGGGATCGTGCCGGCCGCGACGGGGCAGGTGATCCGGGCGCCGGGCTTGCGGATCGGCTATGTGCCGCAGCGGCTGACCATCGACCGGACGATGCCCATCACCTTGCGCCGCTTCCTGTCGCTGCCTGTCCGGGTCGGCACGGCCGCCGCCGAAGCGGCGCTGGCCCGGGTTGGGCTGGAGGGGCGGGGCGCGCTGCAGATGGCGGCGCTGTCGGGCGGGCAGATGCAGCGGGCGCTGCTGGCGCGCGCCCTTCTGGCCCGGCCGCAGATCCTGCTGCTGGACGAGCCGACGCAGGGTCTCGACCAGCCGGGCGAGGCGGCCTTCTACCGCCTGATCGAGGAGGTGCGGGCCGAAACCGGCGCGGCCGTGCTGATGGTCAGCCATGACCTGCATGTGGTGATGGCCGCCAGCGACCGGGTGATCTGCCTGAACGGCCACATCTGCTGTCAGGGCACGCCGCAGGTGGTGTCCACCGCACCGGAATATCGCGCGCTGTTCGGGCTGGGCACGCAAGGCGCGCTGGCGCTGTACCGCCACACCCACGACCATGCGCATGACGGCGCCCAACCCCACGATCACGGCGATTCCCACGACCATGGGCATCCGCATGACCACGGACATTCCCACGATCACGGGCATCCGCATGATCGAGGGCAGCCGCACGACAAGGGACATCGCCATCATGCTTGACGATTTTCTCCTGCGCGCCGCGCTGGCCGGCGTCGGGCTGTCGCTGGCGACCGGCCCCCTTGGCGCCTTCGTGGTCTGGCGGCGCATGGCCTATTTCGGGGATGCGACCTCGCATGCCGCCATCCTCGGGGTGGCGCTGGCGCTGGCCACCGACCTGCCGGTCGCCGTCGGCACCCTGGTCGTTGCCGCGGCCATGGCGGTGACGGTCGCGGTCCTAGCGGCGCGGGGCTGGGCGATGGACACGATGCTGGGCGTTCTGGCCCATTCGGCGCTGGCCTTCGGCCTGGTCGCCATCAGCTATTTTCCCGGGGTGCGGACCGACCTGTCCGTCTATCTTTTCGGCGATATCCTGGCCGTCGGGCGGGGCGATCTGGCGCTGATCTGGGGCGGCGCCGCGCTGGTGCTGGGCCTGATCGTCTGGCGCTGGCAGGCGCTGGTCACGGCCACGGTGAACGAGGATCTGGCCTTCGCCTCGGGCATCCGGCCGGACCGCGAGCGTCTGGTGCTGGTGCTGGCGCTGGCCATCGTGGTGGCAGTGGCGCTGAAGGTGGTGGGGGCGCTGCTGATCTCGGCCCTGCTCATCATCCCGGCCGCCGCGGCGCGCGGGCTGGCGCGCAGTCCCGAGGGGATGGCGCTGGCCGCGACGGCGGTCGGAGCGCTGGCAAGCCTTCTGGGACTGCGGCTCGCGCTGTGGCAGGACACGCCCGCCGGCCCTTCGATCATCGTCGCGGCGGCGGGCGCCTTCGTCCTGGCTGCGCTGTTCGGCCGCATGCGCCAAGGCTGACCGCCGCGCCGTCCGGCCCGCCCCGCTAGGCCGGCAGCGACGCCATTTCTGCCCGGGGCGACCGATCGCGGGTGCAATGTCGCTTTTTGACGCCAGATGTCGGGCCGGCTTGCCCGGTCGGGCCGGCGAGTGGCACATATGGGCCAACCCAGACCTCGCGGAGTCGTCGCCATGAAAACCCATGTCAAAGCGCTTGTCGTCGGCGGCGGTGCCGTCGGCACCGGCATCGCCTATCATCTTGCCAGGGCGGGCTGGGATACGATGCTGGTCGAGCGTGACGAGTTGACCTCCGGCTCGACCTGGCATGCCGCGGGCCTACTGCCGCTGTTCAACATGTCCTATGCGACGACCCATATTCACAAGTATTCGGTCGATTTCTACAAGGGGCTTGAAGCCGAGACCGGGCTGAATGCCGGCTTCGCGGTGGTGGGCAACCTGCGCATGGCGCAGACCCAGGACCGGATGGACGAATACATGCTCTATTCCTCGGTCGCGGAAACCGCCGGGGTCTATCATGAATTCCTGACGCCGGCCCAGATCGGCGAACGCTGGCCGCTGGTGCGCACCGAGGATCTGAAGGGTGCGCTTTTCCATCCGCAGGACGGCTATATCAACCCCGCCGATGTGACCCAGGCCATGGCCAAGGGCGCGCGCCAACTGGGCGCGCGTATCGAGCGCAAGGTGCAGGTCGACAGTTATCTCTGGACCGGCGACGAATGGGTCGTCTCCTGCACCCGGATGGACGACAAGGGCGGCCGGCTGGTGCCCTCGGCCGAGAAATTCGAGATCCGAGCCGAACATGTCGTCACCGCCACCGGCAACCACGCGCAGCGCACCGCCCGCCTCCTGGGCATCAAGATCCCGGCGATCCCGGTCGAACACCAGTATATCGTGACCGAACCCGACCCCGCGCTGGTGGCCTGGCGCCAGGCGGGGAACCCCGAACACCCGGTCCTGCGCGACGCCGATGCGAAATGGTATGTGCGCGAGGAACGCGGCGGCTGGATCCTCGGCCCCTATGAAAAGGGCGCCCCGGCGCGGTTCCTTTACGACGTGCCCGAAAGCTTCCGCGCCGATCTGTTCCCGCTGGATCTGGAACGGATCGAGGGCGAATACATGTCCTTCATCCACCGTATCCCCAGTTCGGAGAACGTGGGCCTGAAAGATGATTTCAACGGCCCGATCTGCTATACCCCCGATGGCAACCCGCTGGTCGGCCCCGCCCCGGGCCTGCGCAACATGTGGCTGGCCGAGGGGTTCAGCTTTGGCATCACGGCGGCGGGCGGCACCGGCCATTACCTCGCGCAACTGATGACGCAGGGCGAGGCGGAAATCGACATGGCCTCGCTGGACCCGCGCCGTTTCGGCGGCTGGATGACCACCGAATATGCCGCGCGCAAGAATGAGGAATGCTACGACCACGTTTTCATCCTGCATCACCCCGATGAGGAACGCGAAGCCTGCCGCCCCCTGCGCACCGCCCCCGCCTATGACCGCCAGAAAGAGATGGGCGCGCAGATGGGCCAGGTGAACGGCTGGGAGCGGCCCAATTACTATGGCCCCAAGGACGCCCCCGCCGATTTCGACCACAACGCCCGCAGCTTCCGCCGTGGCGCCTGGTGGCCCTTTGCGGTGAACGAGGCGAAGGCAATCCGCGAGGCGGCGGGCATCATCGACGCCTCGGCCTTCACCAAGCATCTGGTGCGCGGCCCCGGTGCGACCGCCTTCCTCGACCATTTCACCTGCAACAAGCTGCCCGCCGTGGGCCGGATCAACCTGACCTATGCCCTGACCGATGCCGGCACCACCCGCACCGAATATACCATCGTGCGGCTGGCCGAGCATGAATACTACCTGATCTCCGCCGGCGCCTGGACGGCCTATGACGGCGATTTCCTGGTGAAATCGGCGCAGGACTGGATGGGGCAGGGCGGCCAGTGGGTCGACATCCACGACATCACCACGCAATGGGGCGTCTATGCCTTGGCCGGCCCCAATTCCCGCGCGCTCCTGAACGAGATCGTCAAGGACGCCGACCCGGCCACCGTCCTTGGCAACAAGCGCTTCCCCTGGCTTTCCTGTCGCGACATCGAACTGGGCATGTGCCCGGTCCGCGCCATCCGCGTGGCCTATACCGGCGAACTGGGCTGGGAATTGCATTACCCGATCGAATTCGGCCGCTACCTCTGGGATCTGATCTGGTCGGTCGGCGAAAAGCACGGGCTGAAGGGCGTCGGCGCGCGGGCGCAGAACTGGCTTCGGCAGGAAAAATCCTACCGCGCCTTCGGCTCGGAACTCGGCCGCGATGCGACGCCGCTGGAGGCCGGCCTCGACCGCTTTGTCGACCTCTCCAAGGACTTCCGCGGCAAGGCGGCGATGGAGGCGACCGGCATCCGCTCGAAATGCGTGACGGTCCTGATCGACGGTCCGGCGGACACCGATCCCTGGGGGAAGGAGGCGCTGCTGCTGAACGGCGAAAAGATCGGCCGCCTTACCTCGGGCGGGTATTCGGTGGCCTTCGGCAAGCAGATCGGCATGGGCTATGTCCGCCCCGATCTGGCGGCGGTGGGCACGAAGCTGAAGGTGAAGATCCTGTTGCAGGAATGGGATGCCGTGGTGGTGGAAGACAGCCCTTACGATCCGTCGAACGCCCGGATCCGCCTCAACGGTTGAGGCTCACGCCGGCCGATCCGCATCGGCAGGGGGGCGCGGGATCCCGTCCTTGGGGGGGGCGCGGAGGGATGCGTCACCCGGCTTTTCCAAGGTCGCGGGCACCGGGGCTGAGGCCTAGCCGCCGCGCGCGGCGAGCCAGGCCTGCCATTCCGCGGCCGATCCGCCGAACACGTTGATGTCGACCTTGCCCTCCACGCCGGGGACGAGGCCGGTCGAAGTATATTGCCAGAAGGTCCAGGGATGGCCGTCGTACAGGTCCTGGGGGTGTTTCGCCACGGCGCGCAGCCAGAAATCCGCGCCGGAGACCCGCCACATCTCGTTGTCGACGAAGAAGTCGATCGAGGTGTAGAGGATCGGCCGCACACCGTAATGCCGGGTCAGCGCGGCGATGAAGACCTTCGCTTCGGCACGGATCGTCGCGCCGTCGCGGCGGATGGTGCAGGTGGGCGAAAAGGGCGTCCATTCCATGTCAAGAACGGGCGGCAGCATGCCGCGCGTGCGGGGGACGTGGCGGATGTACCAGGCGGCCTGTTCCGATGCCGGGCGGCAGTGATAGTAGAAGTGATAGGCCCCGCGCGCGACCCCGGCCCGGCCGGCGCCGCGCCAATGCGATTCGAACATCGCGTCCACGCGGTCGCCGCCCTCGGTCGCCTTGATGAAGGCGAAATTCACCCCGTTGGCGCGGGCCGTCGCCCAGTCGATCTCGGACTGGAAGCGGGCGACGTCGATGCCATGGACGGGATAGGCGCGGGGCGGCTTGCCGCCCCAGGCCTCGACCGGATGGGCATCGGCGAAATTGGGTGAAACGACCTCGCCCGCGGGAACGGTGGCGGCGGGGCGGGCATCGACGCGGCCACGGGGGGCAGACCCGCCGCAGGCGGCCAGCGTCAGACAGGAAAGCAGAAGCAGAAGATTGCGCATCATGATCGTCGCATGCTGGCCGATCCCGTGGGCGCTGTCATCCGTCTTCTGGCTGCAACCTGCCGGAGGCGCGGCGAAATTGCCACGGCCGCCGCCGGATCCGGCAGGCCGGGCCATCACCCGAAACGGGCCGGCGACAGCGCTGCGACAACCTGCGAAGACAGTTCGGGCGGGCGCCCGGCGATCAGGTCGGCGGCGAGCCGGCTGGCCCCGGCTGAGCTTTGAAAGCCATAGCCGCCCTGGCCCGCCAGCCAGAAGAAGGCCGGCTCCCGCGGATCGGGGCCGATCACCAGCGACCGGTCCGGCGCGAAAGTGCGCAGGCCCGCCCAGTTGGCGATCAGCCGCGTGACGGGGGCGGTGACGAAATCCTGGTAGCGGGCAAGGCCCTCGGCCAACACCATGTCGTCGGCCCAGGCGTCGTGAGGGGCGTCGACCGGCTCTTCCTCGGCCGGAGAGACGATCAGCGCGCCGGCATCGGGCTTCATGTACCAGTCCTCGCCCGGGCCGAACAGCATGGGCCAGCGCGCGACATCCATCCCCGCCGGTGCCGGAATGCGCGCCATCGACCGGCGCATCGGCGTGAAATGCAGCGGCTGCACCCCGGCAAGTGCGGCGACCTGATCGACCCAGGCGCCGGCCGCATTGACGATCACCCGCGCCTCGGCCTCGCCCGCGCCATGGGTCGCGCGCCAGCCCGTCGCGGTGCGGGCGATGGCGGACACGCGGGCGCGGGTCACGATCCCGGCGCCGTGGCGGCGCGCCTCGCGGGCGAAATGCTGGATCAGAAGGTCGGTGTCGATGTCCTGGGCATGGCCGGCATAGGCCGCCAGGCGCACGACGTCGGGGTCGAGAATCGGCACCATGTCCAGCGCCTTCTCCACCGGCACGGGGTCGAAATCCATCGCCACGACATCATGGTCGAACGCGGCTTTCTGATCGTCGCGGGCGACCAGCAACAGGCCGCGCGGCGTCAGCAGGTCAGGGATCTCGCGGAAATACGGCCCGGAGGCCAGCGAAAGTTCGACCACCGGCGGGGCGCCGTAGCGCGGTTCGTAAAGCGCCGCCGACCGGCCCGAGGCATGATGCGCCAGCGTGTCTTCGGCTTCGAGCAGCAGCACCCGGCCCAGGGGCGCCAGCCGCGCCGCGGCGGAAACCCCGGCGATTCCGCCGCCGATGATGAGGAAATCGTGGACCATGGCGTTCTCCTGTCGCAGGGCGAGGAAAGCAGGGGCGGGTCGCGGTTGCAAGCGGTTCAAACCGGCGTGACGGGCGGCCCGGCGCAACGGGCGCGGGGGCAAAAAGGCCCGCGCCGGGGCGCGGGCCTTGCGTGATGCCGTGAAGGCGCGCGATGGTTACTGCGGGATGTCGCCGGTGATGCCCTCGACATAGAAGTTCATGCCGAGAAGATCGCCGTCGGGCGCGGTCTGGCCATCGGTCAGCCAGGCGCTGCCGTCCTGCTTGTTGAGCGGGCCGGTAAAGGGATGCACGGTGCCAGCGGCGATGCCGTCGCGCAGCGCCTCGGCCTCGGTCTTCACATCAGCAGGCACGGCCTCGGTGATCTCGCCGATCAGCACCTCGCCGCCCTTGATGCCGGCCCAGATGTCGGCCTGGGCATAGGTTCCATCGAGAAGCGCGCCGATCCGCTCGATGTAATAGGGGCCCCAGTTGTCGATGATCGAGGTGACGCGCGGGCTGGGCTTGTATTCGGCCATGTCCGAGGCCTGACCGAAGCCGATCACCTTGCCGCCGCTCTTGGCGGCCTCGGCCAGCGGTGCGGTCGAATCGGTGTGGCTGGCGATCACGTCCACGCCCTGGTCGATCAGCGCCTTGGCGGCATCGGCCTCTTTCGCCGGGTCGAACCAGGTGAAGGCCCAGACCACCGACAACTGCACGTCGGGGTTCACCTTCTTGGCGGCGAGGTAATAGGCGTTGATGCCCATGACCACCTCGGGGATCGGGAAGGAGGCGATATAGCCGATCTTGTTCGATTTGGTCATGCGGCCGGCGATCAGCCCTTCGACCGCGCGGCCTTCGTAGAAGCGCGCGTTATAGGTCGAGACGTTGGCGTGGTCACGCTTGTACCCGGTCGCATGTTCGAATTTGACATCGGGGAACTTGGCGGCAACCGCGTTTACCTGGTCCATGTAGCCAAAGGAGGTGGCGAAGATGATGTTGCAGCCGCCCAGCGCCATCTGGGTCATCACCCGCTCGGCGTCGGCGCCTTCCGGCACACTTTCCTGATACTGGATCTCGACCTTGTCGCCGAATTTCTCCTGCGCGGCCATCACGCCCTGATGGTGCTGGAAGGTCCAGCCGCCGTCGCCGATCGGGCCGACGTAGATGAAGCAGGCCTTCACCTTGTCCATTCCCTGCGCCATCGCCTGACCCGAGGCGGCAAGGCCGAAAGCCAGTGCGGCGGTGGCGAGGAGTGTTCTGCGTTTCATGTGATTTCTCCCTGTGGTGATAACACGGCTCTTTTCCGGCCGCCCGGATTTGGGGCCTCTAGCGCGAGGCATGAAAGTTGTGTCCCAGTTCGGCCGGCGCCCCGGTCGCGGCCTTGCCTTTGCCCGAGGATATGACGACCAGCACAAGGATGGTTATCAGATAGGGGGCCATCGACAAGTACTCGACGGGAATGGCGGATCCGGCGGCCTGAAGGTTCAGTTGCAGCACGCTGATCCCGCCGAACAGATAGGCCCCGATCAGGACGCGCCAAGGCCGCCAGCTGGCAAAGACCACGATGGCCAAAGCGATCCAGCCGGCGCCCGCCGTAATGCCGTCGGTCCATTGCGGCACGCGCACCAGGCTGACATAGGCCCCGCCCATTCCCGCCATGGCGCCGCCGAACAGGATCGCCAAGAGGCGGATGCGGTTCACCCGGTAGCCAAGGGCATGGGCGGCGTCGTGATTCTCTCCCACCGCGCGCAGGATCAGGCCGGCCCGCGTCGAGCGCAGCACCCACCAGATCGCCGCGACCATCGCCAGCGAGAAATAGACCACCCAGTCATGGCCGAACAGGATCGGGCCCAGGACGGGAATGTCTGCCAGGGGGCCGAAGGGCACCTTGCCGGTCGCCGGCGGCTTGATGCCGTTGTAGCCCTGCCCGGCAAGCGACGAGACGCCGAGCCCGAACAATGTCAGCGCAAGGCCCGTCGCCACCTGATTGGCCAGGAAGACCTGGGTCAGCAGCGCGAAGATCGCCGAAAGCACGGCGCCCGCCAGCGCCCCGCCCAGAAAGCCCAGGACCGGGCTGCCGGTGTGTACCGCGGTGATGAAGCCTCCGATCGCGCCGAGGATCATCATCCCCTCGACCCCGAGGTTCAGCACCCCCGCGCGTTCGACCACGGATTCGCCCAGGGCGGCCAGCAGGATCGGCACCGATGTGACCATCAGCGTTGCGATCAGCGTGACCGGATTGATGCCACCGAAATCCATCACAACGCTCCTTTCGCGGTCGCGCTGCCGGCGCGCAGCCGGATGCGATAGTTGGTCAGCATATCGACACCCAGAAGGAAGAACAGCAGCATGCCCTGGAACACCTGAATTGCGGCATCGGGCAGGCCGAGGTTGGTCGACGCCATCTCGCCGCCGACATAGGTCAGCGCCATGATGAAGCCGGCCAGCACGATGCCCAGCGGGTTGAGGCGGCCGAGGAAGGCCACGATGATCGCGGTAAAGCCATAGCCGGTGCCGAAATCGATGGTGATCTGGCCGGCCGGGCCGGTGACTTCAAACATGCCGGCCAGGCCCGCCAGCGCGCCCGAGGCGCCCATGCACAGCATGACGAGGCGGTTCGGATTGACCCCGTTGAAGCGGGCGGCACGCGGCGCCTGGCCCGCGAGCCGGATCTGGAAGCCCAGGATATGCCGCGACAGCAGAATCCAGGCCAGGACCGCCATGACCAGCGCCGCGACGCCGCCCCAGTGCAGGCCCGAACCCGCAAAGAGTTCGGGGTTCGCAGTGGCGGGAATGGTGCTCAGGTTGCGGCTGCCGGGAAAGCCCATGCCTTGGGGGTTCTTCAGAAACCCGGTCGCGGCCTTGGCGACGATGGTTTCCGCGACATAGACCAGCATCAGCGAGACAAGGATTTCGTTGGTGTTGAAGCGCGTTTTCAGGATGGCCGGGATCATGGCCCAGACCCAGCCGCCGAAAGCGCCGGCGATCACCATCGCGGGAAAGATCCAGCGGCTTTCCGTCGGATAGGCCGCAAGGCCCACGGCGGCGGCGCAGATCGCACCGATGATGTACTGCCCCTCGGCGCCGATGTTCCAGATTCCCGCCCGAAAGCCCAGCGCCAGGCCGATGGCGATCAGGATCAGTGGTCCCGCCTTCACCAGAAGCTGGCCGCGCAGGTAGAAGGCGAACTGGCCGAAGACCGGATCCCAGAAGATCGTGCGGATCACCTCGAACGGATTCTTGCCCATCGCCGCAAAAAGCAGCCCGCCGGCGACCATCGTCAGCAGCACCGCGACGACGGGGGTGGCGTAAAGCCAGAAGCGGCTCGGGTTCGGGCGTTTTTCAAGTCTCAGCATGATGCGCGGCCTCCATTCCGTGGGCGCCGCCCATCATCATTCCGATCTCATCCATCGTCAGACCCGGCGTGGGCCGCGGTCTTGTCATCCGGCCCTCGTTCAACACGGCAAAACTGTCGGAGATTTCAAGAAGCTCGTCCAGATCCTGGCTGATCACCACCACCGCCGCGCCGGTGGCGGCGCAGTCGAGGATCTTCTGCCGGATCGCCGCGGCCGCGGCCGCATCGACGCCCCAGGTCGGCTGGTTGATCACGATGGCATCGGCATCCTGCAACAATTCCCGGCCGATCAGGAATTTCTGCAGGTTTCCGCCCGACAGCGCCCGCGCCGCCGTTCCCGGCCCCGGGGTGCGCACATCGTAATCGGCGATGATCTCCTCGGCGAAGGCCCGGGTCTTCGCCCAGTCGATGAAGCCGTGCCGCGTCAGCTTGCGCCGGATCGCAGCGGTCAGAAGCGCATTTTCCGTCAGGCTCATGTCCGGGGCGGCGGCATGGCCGTAGCGGTCCTCGGGCGCAGAGACCAGCCCGGCGCGCCGGCGCTCCGCCGGGCCGAGATCGCCGATCGCATGTTCGTTCAGCCGCACCCGGTCGCCCGCTGCGCGCAATTCGCCCGAAAGCGCCAGCAGCAGTTCGTCCTGGCCGTTCCCCGCCACGCCGGCGATGCCCAGAACCTCCCCCGCCGCCACGGTGAAGGACACCCCGCGCAGCGCGGTGCCGAAAGCGATGGGCGATGCGACCGACAGGTCGCTTACCCCCAGCTTGACCTGGCCCTTGGGGCGCGGGCTGCGCGTCGGCGTGCCAAGGGTCGCGCCCACCATCAGCTCGGCCATCTCGCGCGCCGTCCGCTCGCGCGGGGTGCAGGTCCCGACCACCCGGCCGCGGCGCAGGATCGTCGCCTCGTCGCAGAGCGCGCGAATCTCCTCCAGCTTGTGCGAGATATAGAGGATCGAGGTCCCCTCGGTCCGCAGTTGCCGCAGGGTGCGGAACAGGATCTCCACCTCCTGCGGCGTCAGCACCGAGGTCGGCTCGTCCATGATCAGCAGTTTCGGATCCTGAAGGAGGCAGCGGATGATCTCGACCCGCTGGCGTTCGCCGGCGGACAGATCGCCCACCATCCGCCCGGGATCGAGCGGCAGGCCATATTCCTCGGACACCGCCCGGATGCGGGCGGCAAGCTCGCGCATCGGTGGTGGCGTTTCCATGCCGAGCGCCACGTTTTCCGCCACGTTCAGCGCCTCGAACAGGCTGAAATGCTGGAAGACCATCGCCACGCCCAGCCGTCGCGCCTCGGCCGGCTTTGCCGGAACATAGGGTTCGCCGCGCAGCATCATCCGCCCGGCATCGGGCTTGACGAGGCCATAGATCATCTTGACCAGCGTCGACTTTCCCGCGCCGTTCTCACCCAGAAGTGCATGAATCTCCCCCTCGCCGATCCCGAACGATACGTCGCTGTTCGCGACCACGCCCGGATAGGCCTTCGTCAGGCCCTCCAGCAGCAGGAGTTGTTGTTTCCCTGTTGACACCCGTGATCTCCGTCTCGGATTTATGTTGGTTTTTCAGTAGTTGGAAGGCAACACCCACGGCAATGGCTTGGGGATGCTTGCCAAGGGCGGGCGTGCCGATCGGACAGACGATCCGCCCGATTTCCGATGGCGCATGGCCAAGCCCGGCCAGCCGCGACTGGAAGCGCGCCCATTTGGTGGCCGAACCGATCAATCCGGCCCAGTCGAAACCATGCCGCAGCAGCCGGTGGCACAGCTCCAGATCCAGCGCATGCGAATAGGTGACGATCAGATGCCACGCATCCATGGGCGCATGATCGGCCAGCCCCTCCGGTGCGCGCGCCCAGACCGGTTCGACGCCGGCGGGCATGTCCTCGGGAAAGCGCGCGGGCGCGGTGTCGATCCAGGTGATCTTGAGGCCCGGCAGCGGTGCCAGCACCGAAACCAGCGCCCGCCCGACATGGCCGGCCCCCCAGATCCAGAGCGGTTGGCCGGGTTGCGTCACCGGCTCGACCATCCAGCCCTGCACGAGTTGCGGCGCCGGCATCAGCCCCTTGCCCCTTGCCCCGGCCAGCAGGCGGCGCACCGCGAGCGGCATCTCGGCCGAGGATGACGCGACGGGCCGGGCAATCACCTCCTGCCCCTGCAACCCGGCAACCGCCGCCGCATCGTAGATCTCGGTCAGCAGGCTGATGCGGCCGCCGCAACACTGGCCCAGTGCCGGCCCCAGCGCGATGCGGTCCAGCCGCGCGCCGCCGGCCGCCAGCAGGACCCGTGCCCTTGCCACCGCCTCGAATTCCAGCGCGCCGCCACCGATCGTTCCGCTTTCGCCCGCAGCCCAGACCAGCATCGCGGCGCCCACCTCGCGCGGGGAGGAGCCGTCATGACCGGCGATGACCAGCCGCGCCACGCGCCCGTTCGCCGCCACCGCCCCCTCCAGGGCCGCACGATCAAACATCGCGTCGCACCCGGCGGACGGCATCCAGCACGGCCTCGGCCGTGGCCGGTGCGCGCAGGTCGGGATAGATGCTGCCGTCGCCGCAGGCTTCGACCGCATGGCTGAGCGCGAGAAAGGCCGAAATCCCGAGGTTGAACGGCGGCTCGCCCACCGCCTTCGACTTGCCCACCGCCGCCTCGGGGTTCGGGTGGTTCCACAGCCGCACGTTGAACTCTCGCGGTCGGTCGGAACAGGCAGGGATCTTGTAGGTCGAGGGGGCATGCGTCGCCAGCCGCCCCTTGCCGTCCCAGACCAGTTCCTCGGTCGTCAGCCAGCCCGCACCCTGGACATAGGCGCCCTCGACCTGGCCGATGTCCAGAGCGGGGTTCAGGCTGGTGCCGGTGTCGTGCAGGATGTCGGCGCGCAGGATGCGATTCTCGCCGGTCAGCGTGTCGAGGACCACCTCGGTCACGGCAACGCCATAGGCGAAGTAGTAGAAGGCCCGCCCCCGGCCGCGCATCCGGTCCCAGGTGATCTTGGGCGTGGCGTAAAAGCCGGTGGAAGACAGCGAAACCCTGGCCTGATAGGCCCAGGCCGCAACCTGTTCGAAGGGATATTCCTCGCCGCCGACCGTCACCAGCCCGTCGGCGAACCGTACCTCCTGGGCCGCGACCTGGTGTTTTTCGGCCAGAAGCGCCGCCATCCGGTCGCGGATCGTCAGCGCCGCCGCCTGCGATGCCATGCCGTTCAGATCCGAGCCGGAACTTGCCGCGGTGGCCGAGGTGTTCGGCACCTTGCCGGTATCGGTGGGGGTGATCCGGATCTGCCCGGTATCGACGCCGAAGACATCGGCCACCACCTGCGCCACCTTCTGGTTCAGGCCCTGGCCCATCTCGGTCCCGCCATGGTTCAGATGGATCGAGCCGTCCTGATAGACATGGACCAGCGCCCCGGCCTGGTTGAGCCAGGTCAGCGTGAAGGAAATCCCGAACTTGACCGGGGTGAAGGCGATCCCCCGCTTCAGCAGCGGATTTTCGGCATTCCAGGCGGCAATCCCCGCCTTGCGGCCATGATAATCGCAAGAGGCCAGCAGATCGTCGGTCATCGCCCGGCCGATGAAATCCTCGACCGGCATGTGATAGGGCGTGGTCTGGACCGCTTCTGGCGCCGTCTGGTCCCCGGCCGCCCCCGGCGCGGCCATTTCGGTGTAATAGTTGATCCGCCGCACCTCGACGGGGTCTTTCTTCAGCGCGAAGGCGATATGGTCCATGACCCGCTCCGCCCCGATGATTCCCTGCGGCCCGCCGAAACCGCGATAGGCGGTGGCGCTGGCGGTATTGGTCTTGAGCCGGTGGCTTTCGATCCTGATGTTCGGCATCCAGTAGCAGTTTTCCGCATGCAGCATCGCCCGGTCGCCGACCGGCAGTGACAGATCCTGGCTCCAGCCGCAGCGCAGGAGATGGGTGTAGTCGATGCCGAGGACCCGCCCTTCGTCGTCGAAGCCCACGCGGTAGCGCAGCTTGATGTCATGCCGCTTGCCGGTGACAACCATGTCGTCGTCGCGGTCGTAGCGCATCTTGCAGGGCCGGCCGGTGATCCGTGCCGCGACCGCGCAGGCGAGGGCGAGCCAGTTGCCCTGGCTTTCCTTGCCGCCGAAACCGCCGCCCATCCGCCGCGTCTCGACCCGCACCGCGCTCATCGGCAGGTGCAGGGCATGGGCGACCTTGTGCTGAACCTCGGTTGGGTGCTGGGTCGAGGACAGGACATGCATGCCGCCGTCATCGCCGGGCAGGGCGGCGGCGATCTGGCCTTCGAGGTAGAAATGTTCCTGCCCGCCGACCTCGATCTCGCCCTCCAGCCGGCGGGGGGCGGCGGCGATGGCGGCCTCGGCATCGCCGCGCTGCCAGATCACCGGGCCCGATTCGAACCGGGATCCGGCCGCGAGGGCCTCCTCGACAGTCAGCAGCGCAGGCTCCTCGCGCCAGTCGATCCTTGCCAGCCGGGCCGCCTTGCGCGCCGCGAGATGGCTTTCCGCGACCACGAGAAAGACCGGGCGTGAATGGAACTCGATCCGGCCCGAGGTGAGCAGCGGCTCGTCCCCGATCGAGGGCGAGCAGTCGGGTATGCCGCCGAAGCGGCGCGCCAGATCCTCGGCGGTGATCACCGCGACCACACCCGGCGCGGCGCGGACCGCGGCCAGATCCATCGAGGCGATCTCGCCGCAGGCGATGCCGGAAAGGCCGAAGGCCAGATGCAGCGTATCCGGCGGCAAGGGAATGTCGTCGAGATAGCGCGCCTGGCCGGTGACATGCAGCGGCGCGGAATCATGGGGAAGCGGCTTGCCGATGCTCATGGCGTCACCTCAAGGACCGAGACCGCATGCCCGGCAAGGTCGTGGAAATAGCGCAGCAGCATGTTCTGGGCCGTCCGCATCCGGTATCCGGCGCTGGCGCGCATGTCGGCCAGCGGCTGGAAATCCTCGGCCATGGCGGCCATCGCGGCGCGGATCGTCGCCTCGGTCCAGGGCTGGTCCAGCAGCGCGGCCTCGGCATGCGCCGCCCGCTTCGGAATGCCGGCCATGCCGCCGAAGGCGATGCGGGCCGCAGCGATCCGGCCCCCGGTCACGGTCAGGTTGAAGCCGCCGCAGACGGCCGAGATGTCCTGATCGAAGCGTTTCGACAGCTTGTAGACCCGGAAGGCGGGAGCCGCGGCCGGGATCGTCACCGCCTCGACGAATTCGCCGGGGCGGCGGTCCTGCTTGCGGTAGTCGAGGAAGAACGCCTCGAGCGGCATCTCGCGCCGGTCGTCGCCGCGCCGCAGATGCAACCGGGCGCCGAGCGCGATCAGCGCCGGCGGGCCGTCGCCGATGGGCGAGCCGTTGGCGATGTTGCCGCCGATCGTGGCCGAGTTCCGGACCTGCACGCTGGCATAGCGACGCAGCAGTTCGGCCAGGGAGGGGTGGGGGTCCTGCATCGCGAGGCGCAGCGCCTCGACCGTGACGCCGGCGCCGATGCGGATCGACTCGTCCCGATGTTCGATTTTCTGAAGATCCGCGACGGAATTCAGAAAGATCACCGGCGAAAGGTCGCGCAATTGCTTGGTGATCCAGAGGCCGACATCGGTGGCCCCGGCGATCAGCGTGGCGTCGGGATGGGCGAGGCACGCCGCCGCCAGCGCGTCGGCCGAGCGGGGCAACAGGGGGGGGGCGCCGCCCCCCGTCTGCTGCGCAGACTCCCCCGGGGATATTTGATCAGAGAAGAAGGACGGATCCTCGGTCATCCAGTCGGGGACGGGGCGGGTGGCCGCGGCTTCGGCGGCGCGCAGGATGGGTGCGTAGCCGGTGCAGCGGCAGAGGTTGCCGGCCAGCACGTCGTCATGGTCCCGGCGGCCGGTCGCATGGGCCGCGGCCATCGACATCACGAAGCCCGGCGTGCAAAAGCCGCACTGGCTGCCGTGATGGTCGACCATGGCCTGCTGGACGGGATGCATCTCTCCCTGCGGCCCGGTCAGGCCTTCGACGGTGCGGACGGCCTTGCCGTGGACCTGCGGCAGGAACAGGATGCAGGCATTCACCGACTTCGGGCCATCGGCATCGGTGACGATCACGGTGCAGGCGCCGCAGTCGCCC
The DNA here is from genome assembly GCA_039808125.1 of Rhodobacter sp. Taxonomy (GTDB): domain Bacteria; phylum Pseudomonadota; class Alphaproteobacteria; order Rhodobacterales; family Rhodobacteraceae; genus Pseudogemmobacter. The sequence continues at coordinate 31,155 of JBDHSO010000008.1, forward strand.
TCGTTGCAGCCTTCCTTCGTTCCCTTGAGTCCGCGCGTCTCGCGCAGCCAGTCGAGAAGCGTGCGCGTCGGGCTTTCCCCCGTCAGGCGCACCGGCGTTCCGTTGAGCAGAAACGCGATCCCGGTCATATGTTGTTCCGCCGCGGTACCCTGCGTTGAGGCGTCCTGCGTGCCCGCCCGATGCGGCGTAGAGCGGGCGACGCGCCCCTTCCGGTCCGATCATCAAGCCGGTCGGGCGGCCGCAAGGCAAGCGGAAACTTCAATATGCGGACTGAAGCACTTTTCGGATCTGCCGGAAAATCGCGCGCCCTTTCGCAGCGGCGGCCCGGTTGCTAGGGTATGTCCATGTCAACCGCGCCGCGATTCATCCATCTCCGGACCCATACCGAACATTCGTTGCTGGAAGGCGCGGTGCCGGTCAAGAAGCTGGTCAAGCTGGCTGCGGGGGCGGGGATGCCGGCCATTGCCGTGACCGACACCAACAACATGTTCTGTGCGCTGGAGTTTTCCAGCCATGCGAAGGATGCCGGGTTGCAGCCGATCCTTGGCTGCCAGATCGCGCTGGCGCATGATCCCGGGCAGCCCGGCGAAAAGCCCCGGCTGCCGTCACCGGTCGTGCTGCTGGCGCAGGACGAGGTGGGCTATGGCAACCTGATGGCACTGAACACCTGCCTCTATCTTGGCAAGGGCGGACAGTTGCCGCAGGTGACGGCGGAGGATCTGGCGGCGCATGGCGAGGGGCTGATCTGCCTGTCCGGCGGGCCGGACGGGCCTCTGGGGCGGTTTTTCCGCCAGGGCCAGGCACCGAAGGCACGCGCGCTGGCCGAACGGCTGTCGGCGATCTATCCCGGCCGGTTCTACATCGAGTTGCAGCGCCACCCCGGCGAGGGTGGCCGCCTGCCCGAGGCCGAGGCCGACAGCGAGCGCGGGCTGGTCGAACTGGCCTATGACATGGGCCTGCCGCTGGTGGCGACGAACGATGTCCACTTCCCCCGGGCCGAAATGTACGAGGCGCATGACGCGCTGATCTGCATCGCAGAGGGCGCCTATGTCGACCAGCAGGAGCCGCGCCGCCGGCTGACGCCACAGCATTACCTGAAGTCCGAAGCCGAGATGGTGGCGCTGTTCGCCGACCTGCCGGAGGCGGTGGAAAACACCGTCGAGATCGCCCGGCGCTGCGCCTATATGGCCGCCAAGCGCAAGCCGATCCTGCCGCGCTTTGCCGACGACGAGGTCGAGGAGTTGCGCCGGCAGGCCTGGGACGGGCTGGAAGAGCGCCTTGCCGTCATTCCGATGGCGGGCAGCCGCGAGGACTATGAAGACCGTCTCAGGTTCGAAATTGATATTATCGAGCGGATGGGATTCCCCGGCTACTTTCTGATCGTGTCCGATTTCATCAAATGGGCCAAGGCGCATGGCATTCCCGTGGGGCCGGGCCGGGGGTCGGGCGCGGGCTCGCTGGTGGCCTATGCGCTGACGATCACCGATCTCGATCCGCTGCGCTATGCCCTGCTGTTCGAGCGCTTCCTCAACCCCGAGCGGGTGTCGATGCCCGACTTCGACATCGACTTCTGCATGGATCGCCGCGAGGAGGTGATCCGCTATGTGCAGCAGAAATACGGCCGCGACCGGGTGGCACAGATCATCACCTTCGGCGCGCTCCTGTCCAAGGCGGCGGTGCGCGACGTGGGGCGGGTGTTGCAGATGTCCTACGGCCAGGTCGACCGGCTGTCGAAGATGATCCCGGTCGAGGGGGTGAAGCCGGTCTCGATCGCCAAGGCGCTGGCGGACGAGCCGCGGCTGCGCGAGGCCGCGAAGGAAGAGGTGGTGGAGCGGCTGCTGTCCTATGCCGGGCAGATCGAGGGGCTTTACCGCAACGCCAGCACCCATGCCGCGGGGGTCGTCATCGGCGACCGGCCGCTGGACCAGCTTGTCCCGCTTTACCAGGATCCGCGCTCGGACATGCCGGCGACGCAGTTCAACATGAAATGGGTCGAGGCTGCCGGGCTGGTGAAGTTCGACTTCCTCGGGCTGAAGACGCTGACCGTGATCGAGAATGCCATCGGGCTGATCCGCAAGGGCGGGCGGCCTCTGCATGTGGCGGCCGACGGGCGTGAACTCTATCAGCCGAAGCCGGGGGCCGCGAACGACATCGGCCATATCCCGCTGGACGACAAGGCGACCTATGACCTTTACGCCGCCGCGCGCACGGTGGCGGTGTTCCAGGTCGAAAGTTCGGGCATGATGGATGCGCTGCGGCGCATGAAGCCGACCTGCATCGAGGATATCGTGGCGCTGGTGGCGCTGTACCGCCCCGGCCCGATGGAGAACATTCCCACCTATTGCGAGGTGAAGCACGGCCTGCGCCCGCTGGAATCGATCCACCCCACCATCGACCACATCCTGGCCGAAACCCAGGGCATCATCGTCTATCAGGAACAGGTGATGCAGATCGCGCAGGTCATGGCAGGCTATACGCTCGGCGGGGCCGACCTCTTGCGCCGGGCGATGGGCAAGAAGATCGCCGAGGAAATGGCCAAGGAGCGGCCCAAGTTCATCGAGGGCTGCGCGAAAACCCATGCGATCGACGCGAAGAAATCCGGCGAGGTCTTCGACCTGCTGGAGAAATTCGCCAATTACGGTTTCAACAAGTCCCACGCCGCGGCCTATGCCGTGGTCAGCTACCAGACGGGCTGGCTGAAGGCGAACCACCCGGTCGAGTTCATGGCGGGGGTCATGAACTGCGACATCCACCTGACCGACAAGCTGGCCGTCTACAAGCGCGAGCTGGACCGGATGGCGGTCGGCGTGACGCCGCCCTGCGTGAACCGCAGCCTTGCCACCTTCGACGTGGCCGCTGGGCGGGTCATCTATGCGCTGGGCGCGCTGAAGAACGTCGGCGTCGAGGCGATGGGCCTGATCGTGGCCGCGCGGCGGGGCGATAGCGGCGATGAGCGACCCTTTGCCTCGCTGTTCGATTTCGCCCGGCGGGTTGATCTGAAGCGGGTGGGCAAGCGCCCGCTGGAAATGCTGGCCCGCGCCGGTGCCTTCGATGCGCTGGATTCCAACCGCGCCCGCGTCTTCGAGGCGCTGGATGCGTTGGTCGCCTTTTCGGCGGCAGTGCACGAGGCGCAGGGCTCGGCGCAGGTCTCGCTCTTCGGCTCCGGCGGCTCGGACATTCCAGAGCCGCGGCTGCCCTGGCGCGACGACTGGCTGCCGGTCGAACGGCTGGGCAATGAACACCAGGCCGTGGGCTTCTATCTTTCGGGCCACCCGCTTGACGATTACATGTCGGCGCTTCGGCGCAAGGATGTGAAGACGCTGGCCCAGATCACCGTCATGGCAGCGGGCGGCCCCTTCGTGGCCAGGATCGCCGGATCCGTCAGTTCGCGGCAGGAGCGCAAATCGGCGAAGGGCAACCGTTTCGCCTTTGTCGCGCTGTCCGATCCGACCGGGCTTTACGAAGTGACCTGCTTTTCCGATGTGCTTGAAGCCGCGCGCGATCTGCTCGAACCCGGGCGCAATGTCGTGCTGACGGTCAGGGTGGACCCCGATGGCGAGGGGGTGAAGCTGCTTGCCAATGCTGTCGCCCCCATCGACGCCGTGGCCGATCAGGCCGGAACGCCTGACCTGCGCATCCATGTGCTGCGCCCCGAGGCCGTGACGTCGATTGCCGCATTGCTGGCCCGGGTCGAGGGGCGGACGCGGGCGCGGATCACGCTTTGCGTGCCTGACGAAACCGGGCGGGAAATCGACCTGATCCTGCCCGGGCCCTATCCGGTCACGCCGCAGATCCGCGGTGCGATCAAGGCCATGCAGGGTGTCGCTGCGATAGAGGAGATCTGATGCGTCGCCTTATACTCACGCTTGCGGTCCTGGCGCTGGCCCTTGGCGCGGCGCGGCTGGCATTCCGGCTGCCCTCGCTTGACGGGCGGACAGCCAGCAAATCCCTGGCTCCCGATCCGCAGACGCCGCTGGGCCGGGCCATACTGCCGAAGGCGGCGGAACATCCGGCGCTGACGGGCATCCGGCCGCTCTGGAACGGGGCTGACGCCTATGCGGCGCGCATCCTGCTGGCGCGCGCGGCCGAGCAGTCCATCGACGCACGCTATTACATCTGGCAGCGCGACCGGACCGGGCTGCCGCTGCTGGCCGAGTTGAAGGAGGCGGCGGCGCGCGGGGTCCGGGTGCGGCTTCTGGTCGACGACAACGGCACGCCGGGGCTGGACAGCGACCTTGCGGCATTGAATGCGTTGCCGAATTTCGAGGTCAGGGTGTTCAACCCCTTCACGCTGCGCTGGCCGCGGATGCTGTCCTATCCGCTCGATTTTCCGCGCATCAACCGGCGGATGCACAACAAGTCCTTCACCGTCGACGGGGTGGCCACCATTGTTGGCGGGCGCAATGTGGGCGACATCTATTTCGCCCGCGATGCCGACACGCAATATTCCGATTTCGACGTGATGGCGGCGGGCGCGGCCGTGGCCGCGGTGGCAGAGGATTTCGACGCCTACTGGAACAGCGACAGCGCCTATCCGCATGAATTGCTGGTCAAGCCGCCGGCCGATGCCTCGGGTTTCGAGGCGGCACTCGCCGATGCGCTCAAGGATCCCGAAAGTGGCGAATACGCCCATGCGGTGGCCGACGGCCAGCTTGTCACCAGCATCCTGTCGGGCCAGCCCCAGTTCGAATGGGTGCCGGCGCGGCTCTTGTCGGACGACCCGGCCAAGGCGCTGGGCAAGGCGCCGGCCGGAACGCTGGTTGCCAGCGCACTGGGCGCGCTTCTGGGGACGGCGCATGAATCGCTCGACGTGATTTCGGCCTATTTCGTGCCGGGCCGCGAGGGCACCGAACGCCTTGCCTTTGCCGCACGGCAGGGCATCAGGGTCAGGGTGCTGACAAACGGGCTGGAGGCGACCGACGTGCTGCCGGTCCATGCCGCCTATGGCAAATACCGCAAGCCGCTGATCGAGGCCGGGGTCGACGTTCACGAACTGAAGCGCAACCCCGCGACCGAGAATGACCGCGAAAAGCTGGGCCTGCTTGGCAGTTCCGGCGCCAGCCTGCATGCCAAGGTCTTTGCCATCGACGGCAAGGCGGTCTTCGTAGGTTCGTTCAACTTCGACCCACGCTCGGTCTGGCTCAATTGCGAGATGGGGCTCTGGATCGAAAGCCCGACCATGGCCGCGGCGGTCGCCAGCACCCTTGCCTCGGGGAGCGGAGAACTGGCCTGGCAGGTGGGGCTGGCCGATGGCAACCTGACCTGGAGCGCGCGCAACGACGGGGTACCGGTCGTGACGACGGAAGAGCCGGGGACGAACGCCTTCAAGCGCGTGGCGCTGACGGTGCTGGCCTGGCTGCCGGTGGAATGGATGATGTGACACGGGCCGCCCCGTCCCGGCCCCGGCCCCGGCCTGCTGGTCGCGGACGCGGATGGCAGGCGCGGCATCCGCCCGGCCCGCGGCCCTACCAGTGCGGCGGACGCGCGTTCGCTTCGGGCTGGGCGCCACCCAGCAATTCGCGCTCGGCCTCGCGCTCCATCAACATCTGGACCCGCCGCGCCAGCGTGGCGATCTCGCGGTCCTGTCGCGCGACGACCTCGGACATATCCTCCACCGATCGCATCAGATGCGCGATGCGTTCCTCCAGCGCCTCGATCCGGTCCATGCCGCCTCCGCTTGCCGCCCCTTGCCCCATCCGTTAGAGGAAGGGCCGAGCGATGCAAGACCTCTTCCCCGGGAAAATCCCATGTCCGAAGGCAAGATCCGCCGGCCCCGTGCCGAAACGCCGAAAGGCTTCCGCGATTATTTCGGCGCGGAGGTGAGCGAACGCAAGGCGATGCTCGATGCCATCGTGGCGGTCTATCACCGTTACGGTTTCGATCCGCTGGAAACCTCGGCCGTCGAAACCGTTGAGGCGCTGGGCAAGTTCCTGCCGGACGTCGACCGCCCGAACGAGGGCGTTTTCGCCTGGAAGGACGAGGACGAAAGCTGGATGGCGTTGCGCTACGACCTGACCGCGCCCCTGGCGCGCGTGGCCGCGCAATATCGCAACGAACTGCCCGCGCCCTATCGCCGCTATGCGCTGGGGCCGGTCTGGCGCAATGAAAAGCCGGGGCCGGGCCGGTTTCGCCAGTTCTACCAATGCGATGCCGATACGGTCGGCGCGCCTTCGGTCGCGGCGGATGCGGAAATCTGCGCCATGCTGTCGGATGTGTTCGAAAGCCTCGGCCTCGGCGGCGACTATGTGGTGAAGGTGAACAACCGCAAGGTGCTGAACGGGGTGATGGAGGTCGCGGGCGTCCTCGACCCCGCCGACCGCGACCGCTTTGCCGCAGAGCGCGGCATCGTCCTGCGCGCCATCGACAAGATCGACCGGCTGGGCGAAGACGGCGTGCGCGCGCTGCTGGGCGCGGGCCGCCGCGACGAAAGCGGCGATTTCACCAGGGGCGCGGGGCTGTCGGCCGAACAGGCCGAGGTGGTGATGGGCTTCGTCTCGGCCCGGCGCGAAACCGGCGCGGCCACGGTCGCCCGGCTGCGGGAACTGGTCGGCGGCTCTGCCATCGGTGCCGAGGGGGTGGACGAGCTGGAGACCATCGCCGCGCTGCTCGACGCGCAGGGCTATGGCGCCGACCGCATCGTGATCGACCCGGGCGTCGTCCGCGGCCTGGGCTATTATACCGGGCCGGTGTTCGAGGCGGAACTGACCTTCGAGATCCTCGACGAAAAGGGCCGCAAGCGGCAGTTCGGCTCGGTCGCCGGCGGCGGGCGGTATGACGATCTGGTCAAGCGCTTTACCGGGCAGGCGGTGCCTGCGACCGGGATCTCGATCGGTGTCGACCGGCTGCTGGCGGCCTTGCAGGCCAAGGGCCGCGTCGGGGTCGATACGGCGGGGCCGGTCGTCGTTACGGTGATGGATCGCGACCGGATGGCGGATTACATGGCAATGACGGGCGAGTTGCGCCGCGCCGGCATCCGCGCCGAGGTCTATCTCGGCAATCCGAAGAACTTCGGCAACCAGTTGAAATATGCCGACAAGCGGCAAAGCCCCGTCGCCGTGATCCAGGGCGGGGACGAGGCGGCGAAGGGCACCGTGGTGCTGAAGGACCTGATCCTCGGCGCGCGGATCGCCGAGAGCGCCACGCTTGAGGAATGGAAGGACCGGCCGGCGCAGGTCGAGGTGGCGCGGAGCGATCTGGTGACGGCGGTCAAGCGGATGCTTGGCCGATGACGGCGGCCGCCGGTCTTGCGAAAGCCGCGACCCGTGCCGAGGCCGAGCGCCTGTTCGCGGCCTTCCTGGCGACCGGCGCGGTGCCGGTCGAGGCGGATATCCTGCTGCCGGCCGAAACCCTGCTGGATCTTTATGGCGAGGATATCCGCGCGCGGGCCTATGTCACCGCCGATCCGATGGCGGGCGAGATGATGCTGCGCCCCGATTTCACCGTGCCGGTGGTCCAGGCGCATATGGCCGGCGGGGCAGAGCCTGCGCGCTATGCCTATCTGGGCGAGGTCTTCCGCCGGCAGGATCATCTGGACGGCCGCGCCCGGGAATACATGCAGGTGGGTTACGAGGTCTTCGACCGCGATGCGCCCGCGGCCGATGCCGAGGTTTTCGCGCTGTTCGCGGGGTTGCTGGGCGATCTGCCGCTGCGCCCCGCCACCGGGGATATCGGCATCCTGATGGCGGCCGTGCGGGGCCTGTCGACCACGGACCGGCGCAAGGCCGCGCTCCTGCGCCATATCTGGCGGCCGCGGCGGTTCCGGGCGCTGCTCGACCGTTTTGCCGGCCGCGCGGCGACGCCGCCGGCGCGCGCGGCTCTGCTCGCCCGTCTTGCGGCCGATACGCCACAGGCGCTTGTTGCGGCGGCGGGGCCGCTTGTCGGTCTGCGTTCGGCCGAGGATATCGCGGCCCGGGTGGCCGCCCTGATCGAGGATGCCGAGGTTCCGCCCCTTGCCGCACCGGAGGCAGCGCTGCTTTACGATCTGCTGTCGCTGGAGGCGCCCGCCACGGCGGCGCTGGCGCATCTGCGGGGCATAGCGCCCCTGCTGCCGGCCATCGGCCCGGCGATCGAGACCTTTGCCGCCCGCCTTGCCGCGCTGCGGGCGCGCGGCATCGACACCGACACCCTGCCGTTCGAGGCCAGCCATGGCCGCACCACGCTGGAATATTACGACGGATTCGTCTTCTCGTTTCTTGCCGCCGACGCGGCCCTGCCGCCGGTAGCCAGCGGCGGACGCTATGACGCGCTGACGGCGGTTCTGGGGCAGGGACGCTCGATCCCGGCGGTGGGCGGGATCCTGCGGCCCGGTCTGGTGGCCCGGCTGAGGGGCGCATGATGCTGAAGATCGGCGTGCCGTCCAAGGGACGGCTGATGGAAAAGACCTTCGACTGGTTCGGCGCCCGCGGCGTGACCATGCTGCGCACCGGCGGTGACCGGGAATATTCCGGTGCGGTCGAAGGGGTGGCGGGGGTGGAACTGGTCCTGCTGTCGGCAGGAGAGATCCCGCGTGAACTGGCGGCGGGGCGGGTTCATCTGGGCGTTACCGGCAGCGATCTGGTGCGCGACAAGCTGGCCGACTGGGACCGGCAGGTGGCGGACTGGGCGGCGCTGGGCTTCGGCCATGCCGATCTGGTGATCGCCGTTCCCTCCGGCTGGATCGATGTCGACACGCTGGACGATCTCGACGCGGCGGCGGCGGCCTTCCGGGCCGCGCATGGCCGCCGGCTGCGGATCGCCACCAAATATCACCGGCTGGTGCGCGAATTCCTGACCGGGAACGGCGTTGCCGATTATGCGCTGGTCGACAGCCAGGGCGCGACCGAGGGCACGGTGAAGAACCTGACGGCCGAGGCGATCGCCGATATCACCTCGACCGGAGAGACCCTGCGGGCGAACCATCTGAAGATCCTCTCCGACGGGCTGATCCACCCGTCGCAGGCCACGCTTTTCGCCAGCCGCACCGCCGATTGGCAGGCGGCGGCACACCCGCTTCGGGTGTTGGCAACAAAACTGGCGCTGCCCCTGCCGCCCGGACTGCCCGGGACGGCGGCCTGACGGGCCGGACAGGGCCGGCGGAGGGGCGAAGGCCGGCCGTTCGCCTCGGCTGCGGGTTGTGGGACCGCGGTCCGGCCATGGGATCAGCCCGGCACGGCGGCGGGGTCTATCACGGTCCATTCCGCATCGTAGCGATATTCCTCGATATTGGCGGTGGCGCCGATGCGGTCGACCACGGCGAAGAGGCCGGGGGCATGCAGCGGTGTCAGCACGCCATGCCAGACGCCGCGGTGCAGGTTGATGCCCTGGGCGCCGCTGGTCAGGAAGGCTTGCGGCCGGGCGCCGGGACCGGCGGCCACGATCACGAGGAACGGATGCTGCGTCATCGGCAGGAAGGCCTGGCTGCCCTGAGGATGACATTCGATCAGGTCGAAGCGATAGGGCAGGCCGCGCGGCTCGGCGGCGAAGACCGAGATGCCGGCGCGGCCCGGCGGATCGGTTTCGGCGCCGAAATCGAGTACCGCGCGGTCGTGGTGGCGGCGGCAGAGCCCGGCGTTGATCAGGCGGAAATCGCCCGCGGCCGCAAGTACCTCGCCGAAATCGGCGAAGGCCTCGGCCGTCAGCGGCCGGGGAACGAGGGAGCGGGACGGTGAGATGGGCAGCGTCGGCGGTGCGGAGGGAGATCGGGTCATGCGGGGAGCCTGCCTGAGGCGCGGGGCCTTGGAAGGAAAGCCGGGGGCGCTTCGCCCCCCGGACCCCCCCAGGATATTTGCGCAGAGAAGAAGACGAAGAACGGCGGGTTGCGTCAGCGGCCGAAGGCGCCGGGGCCGCGCAGGCGGGCGTGGCGGTTGACATCCTTGTAGAGGAGGTAGCGGAAGGGGCCGGGGCCGGCGGCATAGCAGGCCTGCGGGCAATAGGCGCGCAGCCACATGAAATCGCCGGCCTCAACCTCTACCCAGTCGCGGTTGAGCCGGTAGACGGCCTTGCCTTCGAGCACGTAGAGGCCATGTTCCATCACATGGGTTTCCTCGAAGGGAATGGTGCCGCCGGGGCGGAAGGTGACGATGTTCACATGCGCGTCGTGGCGCAGATCCTCGGGATCGACGAAGCGGGTGGTACCCCAGCGCTCTGCCGTGTCGGGCATCCAGCGGACGGGGACGTCGGTCTCGTTGATGACGATGGGTTCGGGGCGGGGGATGCCGGGGGCGGGTTCGTAGAGCTTGCGCAGCCAGTGGAACCGGGCCGGCGTCTTGCCCCCGGCGAACAGCGTCCAGGCCGTACCGGGGGGGATATAGGCATAGGCGCCGGCCTCCATCTCGTAGCCGGTTCCGGCGAGGGTCAGCGTGGCGAGGCCGCCGGTGAAGAACAGCCAGTGTTCGGCGCCGGGTTCCGCATCGGGCGTGGCCGAGCCGCCGCCGGGTGCGACCTCCATCACATATTGGCTGAAGGTTTCGGAAAATCCGCTCAGCGGCCGGGCGATCAGCCAGAGGCGCGTGGCAGTCCAGCCGGGCAGGAAGCTGGTGACGATATCGGAAAAGCAGCCGCGCGGGATGACGGCATAGGCTTCGGTGAAGACCGCGCGCTGGGTCATCAGGGCGGTCTGGGGCGGCAGGCCGCCGGGGGGGGTATAATAGCCGGTCATGGCAACTGGTCTTTCAGGCGCAGTTCGGCGATCCGCTCGACCTGCGCGCAGGCGGTGGCGAATTCGGTTTCGGTGTCGTGCGCGATGCGGGTTTCGAAGGCTTGCAGGATGGATGCCTTGCTGTTGTCGCGCACTGCGATGATGAAGGGAAAGCCGTGGCGGGCGACATAGGCGTCGTTCAGGCGCTGGAAGGTGGCGCGTTCGGCGTCGGTCAGCGCGTCGAGCGCGGCCGAGGCCTGTTCGGCGGTCGAATCCGCCGTCAGCCGGCGGGCCTGCGCCAGTTTTCCGGCCAGGTCGGGATGCGCGCGCAGGACGCCCAGCCGTTCTTCCCGGCTGGCGGAGCGGAAGATGCGGGTCAGCGCGTTGTGCAGCCCGGCGGCGCTGTCATGCGCGGGGCCGAGTTCCAGATCCCAGGCCCGTTCGGCGATCCAGGGCGAGTGTTCGAAGATGCCGCCGAAGCGTTCGACGAACCGGGCGCGATCCATCTGCGAGGGGCGTTCGAAGCGGCGATGGGGATGGGTGGCGGCCCAGTGCCGTGCGATGTCGATGCGGCGCGGGAACCAGACCCCGTCATGCGACTGGGCATAGTCGAGAAAGCGCTTCAGCCCGGCGAACTTGCCCGGACGGCCGATCAGCCGGTTGTGCAGCCCGATCGAGAACATCTTCGCGTGGCCGTCGAGCCCCTCGGCATAGAGCGTGTCGAAACTGTCCTTCAGATACTGGAAGAACTGCTCGCCCGTGATGTAGCCGGGCGCCGTGGCGAAACGCATGTCATTGGCTTCGAGCGTATAGGGAATGACAAGCTGGTCATGGTCGCCCAGTTCGAGCCAGTAGGGCAGATCGTCGTCATAGGTGTCCGAAATCCAGGCCAGCCGGCGGGTTTCGGCCGTCAGCCGGACGGTATTGGCGCTGCAGCGGCCGGTGTACCAGCCCTGCGGCGGCTGGCCGACGACCTCTTCGTGCAGGCGGAAGCTTTCGGCGATCCGGGCGCGCTCCTCGGCCTCGGGCATGTCGCGATGCTCGACCCATTTCAGGCCGTGGCTGGCGATCTCCCATCCTGCCGCCTTCATCGCCGCCACCTGTTCGGGATTGCGCGCGAGTGCCGAGGTGACGCCATAGATCGTGACCGGAATGCCCGTCCCGGTGAACAGCCGGTGGAGGCGCCAGAACCCGGCCCGGGCGCCGTAGTCGTAGATCGATTCCATGTTCCAGTGCCGCTGCCCCGGCCAGGGCGCCGCGCCGGCGATGTCGGACAGGAACGCCTCGGACTGGGCATCGCCATGCAGGATGCAGTTCTCGCCGCCCTCCTCGTAGTTCAGGACGATGGAGATGGCGATCCTGGCGCCGCCCGGCCAGCGCGCATCTGGCGGGTTCGGGCCGTAGCCGCGCAAGTCGCGGGGGTAGCGGTTCATCTTGGACCTCGTCTTTCCGATTTCAGTCTAGGTGTTCTTGCGGCGCAGTTCTTTCAAGATTTGCAAGAAGGTGCTTTGTCGAGGCAGGCCGGTCGCCAAACCGTGCAAGACGTGGTTCTGTGGGAGGCGACAGCGAGTGGAGGGCGAGGGGACATGTCAGGCCGGCTGACGACGCATGTGCTGGATACCGCGCGGGGCAGGCCTGCGGCGGGGGTCGGGATCACGCTTTATCGCATTTCGGGGCAGAGCCGCCGCAAGATCGCCGAGGTGGTGACGAATGCCGACGGGCGCACCGATGCGCCGATGCTGGCCGGGGCGGCGCTGGAGGCGGGCAGTTATGAGCTGGTCTTCGCGGCGGGCGACTATCTGCGCGCCAGCGGGCAGGCGGGGGACGGGGTGCTGTTTCTCGACGAAATCCCCATCCGCTTCGGCGTGCCCGATGCCGCGCAGCATTATCATGTGCCGCTGCTGATCAGCCCCTTCGCCTATTCCACCTATCGCGGAAGTTGATTGCGGCCGGTCGAAGGCGGCTGCGCGATCCGTTGCCCGATGCTGCGGGTGCGGAAACCCGGCCTTGCGCAACCGGGGCAAAACCGCTTTGGTGAGCCGCAACCGCGATTCACCAAAAGGGACGTTTCCCATGTTTCATATCCGGCACCTGGCCGCTGCGCCGGCCCTTGTCCTTCTCATGGGGGGGACGGCCCATGCCGCCCTGACGGCCGATCAGGTCTGGACCTCCTGGAAGGACGGCGCCGCGCAGGTCGGGCTGACGCTGTCGGCCGCGACCGAATCGAATACCGATGGCGTCCTGACCTTGAATGGCATCACCATGGTGCGCGCCGGCGATCAGGGCGGGCTGACCATTTCCGATGTGGTGCTGACCGAACAGGACGACGGCACGGTGCTGATCGAGCCGGGCGATTCCATCGCGCTCAACCTGGGCGATGCGATCGATAACCTGAAGGCCGGCGTCGCGCATGACGGGCTGTCCCTTGTCGCGCGCGAAGGCGACGGCGGTGCAATCGGCTACGACTTTTCGGCCGACACGCTGGCGATCGACTTCAGCACGGCCCAGCCCGGCTTTTCCTTTGTCGAGGGAGAGGAGGCGAAGCCCATCACCTCCTCGGGCAAGATTGCGCTGGAGGCGCTGGCAGGCACCTATGCCGACACCCCCGGCGCAAACCGCACCTTCGGCCTGAGCCTGACCGGCAGCAAGGCCCTGATGGACATGGCGTCCGACAATCCCGGTCTTCACATGAAGACGAGTTCCAATACCGTGGCCGAGTCGCTGGCCGTGGATTTCGGGCTGACTCTGCCGTCCGGCATCGCCCTCGGGGCGATCCAGTCGGCGGCCGATTTCGGCACGGCGCTGCAACAGGGGCTGGCGGTGACGCTGCATGTCGAACAGGGTACATCGACGGGGGCGGGCAGCCAGGAGGACCAGTTCTTCCCCTATACGATGACCATGACGAGCCAGCCCAGTCAGGGCGATGTCGTCCTGAACAAGGACGTGTTCCGCATCACTTCGGGCGGCGGCGGCGCGACGCTCGACCTGACGACGACCGCCTTGCCCGCCCCGGTAAACCTGAGCTTTGGCCCGATGGAGGTCGACATGCTGTCGCCGGTGATGTCGGGTGCGACGGCGGGCGATTATGGGCTGAAGCTGAAGCTGGCCGAGATCACGCTGAATGACGGCGCCTGGGACCTGTTCGACCCGCAGGCCGTGCTGGTGCGCGATCCGTTCGATCTGTCCATCGATGTGTCGGGCAAGGCGAAGGTGGACTGGGTGGCGCTGATGGCGGCCGAGGAGACCGGTGCGCCGCCGCCGGTTCCGGCGCCGGAAACCCTGGATATCGCCGATATCAGCCTGAAGGTGGCCGGGGCCGCCGCCAATGCCGTCGGCGCCTTCACCTTCGACAACTCGATGGGAGTCCCGATGCCGCTGGGCACCGCCGATGTGACCGTGACCGGCGCGAACCAGCTGATCGACGGGCTGATCAAGACCGGCCTGCTACAGGAAGAAGATGCGATGGGCGCCCGGATGATGATGGCCGCCCTGATGAAGCCCGGCGCCGATCCTGACACCCTCATCTCGCATGTCGAGGCCAAGGAAGGCATGCAGATCTTCGTCAACGGCCAGCAGGTCCAGTGATCGCGATCACGGCCAGGGCCACAGAAGACAGGGGCGCGGGCCGCAGGGTCCGCGCCCCTGGCATTTCAGCGGGGCGAAAACGCGGTCAGCCGCATTTCGACTGGCCGCAGGTGGTGCAGGTCATGCAGCCTTCGATCATCTGCAGCGTATAGGCGCCGCAGTTCGGGCAGGCCGCGCCGCGCGGGCTTTCCCCACCGCCGGCGATCTGCGCCTTGGGGTCTGATTTCAGCCCCAGCCCCTCTCCGGCGATGAAGCCGATGGCGATCAGGTGCTGTTCGATCACCCCGCCGATGGCGGCCAGGATCGAGGGGACGTAGCGCCCGCCCATCCAGGCGCCGCCGCGCGGATCGAAGACGGCCTTCAGCTCCTCGACCACGAAGGAGACGTCGCCGCCCCTGCGGAACACGGCCGAGATCATCCGCGTCAGCGCCACGGTCCAGGCGTAATGCTCCATGTTCTTCGAGTTGATGAAGACCTCGAAGGGCCGCCGGTGCCCGGCGATGACGATATCGTTCAGGGTGATGTAGAGCGAATGTTCCGACCCCGGCCATTTCAGCTTGTACGTCTGCCCCTCCAGCGCCGCCGGCCGGTCGAGCGGTTCCGACAGATAGACGATTTCCCCGCCGGCCGCGCGCGCGGTCTCGGGCTGCTCGGCCGCCACCGAAAGGACCGCGCCCGTCACTTCGTTCGGGCGATAGGTGGTGCAGCCCTTGCACCCGCTGTTCCAGGCGGCAAGGTAGACATCGCGGAAAGCGTCGAACGAGATATCGGCCGGAACGTTGATGGTTTTCGAGATCGAACTGTCGACCCATTTCTGCGCCGCCGCCTGCATGCGGACATGATCCTGCGGCGAAAGGGTCTGGGCGTCGACGAAATGGTCGGGCAGCGGTGCATCGCCATGCAGGTGCCGCCAGAGCGCAACGGCATAATCCGTCACCTCGTCCTCGGTGCGGCTGCCATCCTTCTGCAACACCCTGCGGGTGTAGGCGAAGGCGAAGACCGGCTCGATTCCCGAGGACACGTTGCCGGCATAAAGCGAGATCGTGCCGGTGGGCGCGATGGAGGTCAGGAGCGCGTTGCGCAGCCCCTTTTGCCTGATCGCGTCGCGGACGTCCTGATCCATATGGGCCAGGCTGCCCGATGCCAGCAGCCGTTCGGCATCGAACAGCGGAAAGCTGCCCTTTTCCGCCGCCAGATCCGCCGAGGCCAGATAGGCCGCGCGGGCCAGCGCATGCAGCCAGTCCTCGGTGGCGGCGACAGCGGCGTCCGACCCGTAGCGCAGCCCCGTCATCAGCAGCGCATCGGCCAGCCCCGTGACGCCAAGGCCGATGCGCCGCTTGAGCCGCGCCTCCTCGGCCTGCTGGGGCAGGGGAAAGCGCGAGAGGTCGACCACATTGTCCATCATCCGCACGGCGGCGCGGACCAGGCCGTCCAGCGCCGCCAGATCGAGCCGCGCCTCGGGCGTGAACGGATCGAGGATCAGCCGGGCGAGGTTGATCGAGCCGAGAAGGCAGGCGCCATAGGGCGGCAGCGGCTGCTCGCCGCAGGGATTGGTCGCCGAAATGGTTTCGGCATAGGCGAGGTTGTTCATCGCGTTGATGCGGTCGATGAAGATCACGCCCGGTTCGGCGTAATCGTAGGTCG
Organism: Rhodobacter sp.; assembly: GCA_039808125.1. Taxonomy (GTDB): domain Bacteria; phylum Pseudomonadota; class Alphaproteobacteria; order Rhodobacterales; family Rhodobacteraceae; genus Pseudogemmobacter. The sequence goes on from JBDHSO010000008.1 coordinate 46,999, forward strand.
CCCGCATGATCCGGCTCCACAGGTCGCGGGCCGGCAGGGTGCGATAGACCCGGCCGCCAAAGCTCAGGTCCCAGGGCGCGTCCGCCTCGACCGCCGCCATGAACGGATTGGTGACGAGCACGGAAAGATTGAACATCCGCAGTCGCGCGGGGTCGCGCTTGGCGTCGATGAAGGCCTCGATATCGGGGTGGTCGCAGCGCATCGTCGCCATCATCGCGCCGCGGCGCGAACCGGCCGACATGATGGTGCGGCACATGGCGTCCCAGACATCCATGAAGGACAAGGGCCCCGAGGCATCGGCGGCGACGCCCGCCACCGGCGCCCCGCGCGGGCGGATGGTCGAGAAATCATAGCCGATGCCGCCGCCCTGTTGCAGTGTCAGCGCGGCCTCCTTCAGCGACTGGAAGATGCCTTCCATACTGTCGGCGATGGTGCCCATGACAAAGCAGTTGAACAGGGTGACATGCCGGTCGGTCCCGGCGCCGGCGACGATCCGGCCGGCGGGCAGAAAGCGGAAATCCTGAAGCGCGTCATAAAATGCGGCTTCATGCGCGGCGGGATCGTCCTCGGCCCGGGCGATGGCGCGGGCGATCCGGCGCCAGGTGTCTTCGACCGTGCCGTCGACCGGCGTGCCCCCGGCGTCCTTCAGCCGGTACTTCATGTCCCAGATCGACTCGGCGATGGGCGCGGCAAAGCGGCTCATGGGGCGGGATCCCGTATCTTGTGGCAGGGTGCGACAGATACCGCAGGGTAAGCTGCGGGGATGGTCCGGTCAATCTTGCGGGCGGCAGCGGGGCGCCTATGCTTGGCGCATGGGATTCGTTCATCTGCTGAAACTTTGCGTCGGCGCGGAAAGCGTCGAGGATCTTGCCGGCTGGCAGGAGCAGAACGCCGCGGCCTGGCCGCGCGGCTGCGCGATCCATGTGACCCGGATGTGGCCCAAACGCGAGGCCGAGATTCTGGCCGGCGGTTCGCTCTACTGGGTGATCAAGGGTGCAATCCTGTGCCGCCAGCGGCTGGTCGGGCTGGAGCGGGTGGAGCGCGGCGACGGCATTTCGCGCTGCGCGCTGGTGCTCGACCGCGAGATCGTGCGCACCGAGGCGGCGTCCCGGCGGCCATTCCAGGGCTGGCGCTATCTCGACCCGGGCGAAGCGCCGCCTGATCTGGCACGGGGGCGGCCGGCTGACGACCTGCTGCCGCCGGAACTGGCGCAGGCGCTGGCCGAGATCGGATTGCGATAGGCGGGGAAGCCCCCGGGCCGGCTTGGGCCGCCGCGCGGTCCAGCGCTTCGCGGAATGCGCAATTGCGGATTTCCGGCCCGGTGAGGCTGGCTTGCATCCGAGGGCTGTCCCGCCGGATCAGGTCCGGGGAGCTGTCTTCAGGAGCCGCGGGCCGGCGTCAGGCCTTGGGGCTGGAGAAGCGGCCCTCGATCCGGGCGCCGCTTTCGATCAGCAGCGTCGAATAGGTGATTTCGGCCACCACCTGCGCCGAGGAGCGCATGGCAAAGCTTTCGCTGTCGACGCGGCCGTCGAGCCGGCCCTTCACCTCGATCGAATTGGCGCGCACGGCACCCGAGATGCGGCCGTCGTTGCCGATGGTCAGCGTTTCGGCGGAGAGGTTGCCCTCGACTTCGCCCAGAACCTCGATCACGCCGGAGGAGACGACCTCGCCTGTGATTTTCAGATCCTGGCCCAGCACGGACTTGCCCACATTGTTGCCGCCCGAACGCGCGGGAATCGGAGGGGCAGAGGTCGGATCGGCGGATTTCGAAAACATCGCGGAGCTTTCTGCAGGATTATGCCCCGATAAGGGTCGATTGGGGCGGCCGGGTCAAGAGGTTGCGGCGCCGGCGGCCGGCGAGAGGCGGAAATCGGGCGGCGGCTGGGGCACCATGTCGTTTTGGGGCCTGACAGGGCGGGGGCGACGGTGCTTGGATGGCAGCGACTCGGGGGAAGCGCACGGGGGGCACATGGCGCAGGATGAATTCTTCATTCCGGTATCGGGGTTCGATCTGCCGCGATTCGCCGGGATCCCCACCTTCATGCGGTTGCCGCATGTGCCCCCGGGGCATGCCCGGTTCGGCGAGGTCGAGGTCGGGCTGATTGGCGCGCCCTGGGACGGCGGCACGACGAACCGCCCCGGCGCCCGTCACGGGCCGCGCGCGCTGCGCGATGCCTCGACCATGATCCGGGCGGTGAACGGGGCGACCTGGGTGGCGCCCTTCGAACTGGTGCGCTGCGCCGATCTGGGCGATGTGGCGATCAACCCGGGCGATCTGATGGATTCGCTGGGCAGGATGGAGGCGTTCTACGACCGGGTGGTCGCCGCCGGCATCCGGCCGCTGACCGGCGGCGGCGATCACCTCTGCGCTCTGCCGATCCTGCGGGCCGTGGCGAAATCGCGGCCGGTGGGGCTGATCCAGTTCGACAGCCATACCGACCTGAACGACGTCTATTTCGGCACCTCGCGCTACAATCACGGCACGCCCTTCCGCCGGGCCGTGGAAGAGGGGCTGGTCGATCCCCGACGCTATGTGCTGATCGGCATCCGCGGCTCGGCCTATGGCCGGGAGGATTGGGATTTCGCCGCGGCCAACGGCATCCGCATCATCCCCATTGCCGAGTTTCACGCCCGGGGCGCGGGCGATGTGATGCGCGAGGCGCGCGAGATCGTCGGGGCCGGGCCAGTCTATGTAAGCTATGACATCGATTTCGTCGATCCGACCTTTGCCCCGGGGACCGGCACGCCCGAGGTCGGCGGGCCGGATTCCTGGGCTGCGCTGGAGGTGGCGCGCGGCCTTGCCGGGCTGGAGATCGTCGGCGCCGATCTGGTGGAGGTCTCGCCACCCTTCGACGTTTCGGGCGCGACAGCCTGGCTTGGGGCCAGCCTGATGTTCGAACTGCTCTGCATCCTGGCGCAGGGCCGGTCGGGGCGGCAGGGTGCGGCGGCATGAGGCGAACGGACCACGGCGGAAAGGACCACGGGGGAAAGGACCGCGGGGGAAAGGACAAGGGGCGCTGCCCCTCTTGGCCCGTGCCGGGCCAATTCACCCCGGGATATTTTCGCAGAGAAGAAGAGAAGGAACGGGCGAGATGCCGGCAGAACTGATCGTCACCAATGCGAAGGTGCTGACCATGGACGAGGCCCGCCCCCGGGCGCAGGCCGTGGCGCTGGCGGGGGGGAAGATCCTCGCCGTCGGAACCGCGGCTGAGGTGATGGCGCTGGCCGGGCGGGGAACGCAGGTGATCGACGCCGGCGGGCGGACGCTGCTGCCCGGATTCGTTGAAAGCCATCTGCATCTGGTGCTGGGCGGCGCGGAGCTTTCGCAGCTGCAACTGGGCGGCACTCTTGGCCTCGACGCGCTGAAGGCGGCGTTCGAGGCCTTCGCGGCCGCGAATCCGGCGGCGCCGCTGTTGATGGCGCAGGGGGCGGCCTATGAAATTCTCGACCATCCGGTGACGCGCGCCGATCTGGATGCGGTGATCGCCGACCGGCCGATCGCGATGATGGCACCCGATCACCACACCCTTTGGGCCAATACCGCGGCGCTGCGCGCGGCGGGGTTGCTGCATGGCGCGGCGATGCCGCATGGTCATGTGGTGGTGATGGGCGCGGATGGCACGGCAACGGGCGAACTGCGCGAGTTCGAGGCCTTCGGGCCGGTGCTGGCGCTGGCTGGTGCGGCGCATCTGCAACTGGGGATCGCGACCGGGGGGGAACCTTGCCCCTGGCCCGATGCGGCGCAGCGCGACGCGGACAAGGACAGGATCGTCGCCGGGCTGGCGCACTGCGCGGCCCATGGCATCACCGCCATGGTGAACATGGACGGCAACCGCTACACCTGTGTCCTGCTGCGGGACCTGGCCCGCGAGGGCCGGCTGACCGCACGGGTCAAGGTGCCGTTCCATTTCAAGCCGCATATGGATCTGGCGGAACTCGACCGGGCCAGCGCCATGGCCGAGGAATTTGCCGATGGCCCCGTGACCTCCGGCTTCGTCAAGATGTTCATGGACGGGGTGGTGGACAGCCGCACCGCCTATATGCTGCGGGACTATCCCGGCACGAGCGAGCGCGGCGAGGCGTTGTTCGAGGGCGAGCGGTTCAAGGACATCTGCACCGATATCGACCGACGCGGCCTGCAGATCGCGGTCCATGCCATCGGCGACGGCGCGGTGCGCCGCACCCTCGACGGCTATGAGGCAGCGGCCGAGCGCAATGGCCGCCGCGACAGCCGCCACCGGATCGAACATATCGAGCTGATCGACCGGGCCGATGTGCCCCGCCTGGGGGAGATGGGCGTCACGGCCAGCGTGCAGCCGCCGCATCCGCCCGGGGCCATGGATTTCCCGCTGTCCACCATGGACCATGTGTTTCATCGCGACCGCTGGCGCGACGCCTATCTGACGCGGACATTGGCCGAGCATGGCGCGCCGCTTGCCTTTGCCTCGGACTGGCCGGTGACGGATGTCTCGGTCATGCGGGGAATCGAGGCGGCGCTGACCCGGGTGCCCTTTGCCGGCTGCCAGGACGAGAGGGTGGGGCTGATGGAGGTGCTGCGCGCCTATACCGCCGGCGGTGCCTGGGCGGCCCATCTGGAAGATGTCACCGGCCGTCTGCGCCCGGGGCTGGCGGCGGATCTGGTGCTGCTCGACGGCGATATCGAATCGATTCGGGCGGAGGAAATCGGCCGGACGGGAATCGCCCTGACCGTTTTTGGCGGGCGGGTGACGCATCGGATGGCCGGTTTCGCCTGACTTATCCACAGATTGCGGCCGGGCGGCGGGAAAACCCGCCTTGGCAGAGGCATGCGGCGGACAAATTCCGGCAAAATCTGCGGTTGTCGGAAAAAACTTTCGAAGCGGGTGTTTTTCCGCTTGCGGAGTTTGTTTTTGGTTCGTAAATACCGGCTCACCGAAGCGGAACGGTGCTGGAGATCAGCGCGGGGATGGT
>JBDHSO010000009.1:0-47022 GCA_039808125.1 Rhodobacter sp.
GCGCAGATCCTCTGCCACGGCGGACGGATCGACGGCCCGCGGCCCGCCGCCCTGACCCGGGGCACCGTGGTCGAATTGCGCGACCTGTTCCATGCCACGCCGGCGCGGCTGAAGTTCCTCCGCACCGACCGGGCCGAGGCGCAGGCCATCGCCGAAGTGGTGCGGCGCCTTGCCATGGCCGAACCGACCGTGGGTTTCACCCTGACCGAGACCGGCGCCGATGACCGCCGCACGATCCTGCGTCTGGACCCCGAGCCCGGCGACCTGTTCGATGCGCTGCACCGCCGGCTGACCCGGCTTCTGGGCGCGGATTTCACCGCCAATGCCCTGCGCGTCGATGCCGAGCGCGACGGGTTCGCGCTGGTCGGATATGCCGCGCTGCCGACCTATTCCCGCGGCTCCTCGACCCAGCAGTTCCTGTTCGTGAACGGCCGTCCCGTCACCGACCGCCTGCTGTTCGGCGCGCTGCGCGCCGCCTATTTCGATGTGCTGCCCCGCGACCGTTTTCCGGCGGCGGTCCTGAACCTGATCGTCGATCCGCAGCGCGTGGATGTGAACGTTCATCCCGCCAAGGCCGAGGTCCGCTTCCGCGAGCCCGAGGCGGCGCGCGGGCTGATCATCACCGCCTTGCGCACGGCGCTTTCGGGTGCGGGGCATCGCGCCTCGACCACGGTCGCCACCGAAACCCTTGCGGCCTTCCGCCGCGAGCCTGCGCCCGCGCAGGCCACGCTGGCGCGCGCCTATGCCCTTCAGGCGCCCGCCACCATGGCCGGCTTTGGCGAAGGTCCGCAGGCCCGCGTCGCGGAAACCGCCCCGCCGCCCGCTGATACCGAGGCACCCACGCCCACGCCGGTGCCCGAGGCCTTTCCGCTGGGCGCAGCGCGGGCGCAGCTGCATGAAAACTGGATCGTCGCCCAGACCCGGGACGGATTCGTCATCGTCGACCAGCACGCCGCCCATGAACGGCTGGTCTATGAACGGCTGAAGCACCAGATGGCGGACCACGGCATCACGCGGCAACCGCTGCTGATTCCGGAAATCGTCACGCTGTCGCCGGCGGATGCCGCGCTGGTCCTGTCCGCCGCGCCCGCGCTGGCCGAGGCCGGGCTGATCGTCGATTCCTTCGGCCCCGGCGCCGTGGCCATCACCGAAACCCCGGCGATTCTCGGCGCGGTCGATGGCGCGGCGCTGTTGCGCGATATCCTGGACGAACTGGCCGATCAGGGCAGCAGCCACCAGACCCGCGCACGGATCGACGCCGTGTTGTCGCGCATGGCATGCCACGGTTCGGTCCGCTCGGGCCGGCAGATGCGCCCCGAGGAAATGAATGCGCTGCTGCGCGAGATGGAGGCGACCCCGGGGTCCGGCCAGTGCAATCACGGCCGGCCGACCTGGGTCGAGTTGAAGCTTCACGATATCGAGCGGCTGTTCGGACGGCGATGATCACCCTTTTCGGCCAGAGCTATCCCTGGACCGCGCCCGAGGTCCTGATTCCCGCCGCAGCGCTGGCGCTGATCGTGCTGGCGCTGGTCCTGACCCTGCGCGCGGCCCGCCAGTCGGCCCGCGCGACCGAGCCCATGCTGTCGGAACTGGTCTGGATGGGCCAGCACGTGCAATCCCTCTCCGAAGGTCAGGAGCGGCTGACCGGCGGGCTGCACCATGTTTCGGATGCGCAGGCCGCGGCACAGACCGCCATGCTGGGGCTGATGGAGACGCGGCTGGCCGATGTGCAGCGCCAGATGACCGAATCGCTGCAAGGCAGTGCGACCCGCACCGCCCGCAGCCTGGGCGACCTGCAGCAGCGGCTGGAAACCATCGACAAGGCGCAGGCCAATCTGGAAAAGCTGTCGGGCAACGTGCTGTCATTGCAGGATATCCTGTCGAACAAGCAAACCCGCGGCGCCTTTGGCGAGATCCAGTTGCACGACATCGTGCAGAGGGCGCTGCCGGCCGATTCCTACACGATGCAGGCCACGCTCTCGAATGGCCGGCGCGCCGACTGCCTGATCCATCTGCCCAATCCTCCCGGGCCGATCGTCATCGACGCGAAATTCCCGCTGGAAGCCTATGAGGCCCTGCGCCGCGCCACGACGCCGCGCCAGGCGCAGGAGGCCGCGCAGGCATTCCGGATCGCCGTCCGCAGCCATCTGCGCGCCATTGCCGACCGCTATCTGATCGAGGGCGAAACGGCCGACGGGGCGCTGATGTTCCTGCCGTCCGAGGCGGTCTATGCCGAATTGCATGCCAATTTTCCCGAAATCGTGCGCGAGGGCTTTGCGCTCAAGGTCTGGATCGTCTCACCCACCACCTGCATGGCCACGCTGAACACGATGCGGGCGATCCTGAAGGACGCACGGATGCGCGAACAGGCGGGCGCCATCCGCAGGGAACTGGCGCTTCTGGCCGCCGATGTCGACCGGCTCTCGGATCGTGTCGGCAATCTCGACCGTCATTTCGGCCAGGCCGCGAAGGATATCGAGGATATCCGCATCTCGGCCGACAAGGCCGGCCGCCGCGCCAGGCGGCTGGACAATTTCGACTTCGAGGAGCTGGCGCCACCCGACCAAGGTGCAGCCCTGCCCCGCGCCGATGCCGCCGAATAGGCGCGACCCCGCCGCCACAACCCCGCGAGAAAAAGGCAGGCTCATGCCGGACCGACCCGACGAGGATGACGAGGACGACGATGCGCCGGGGGCGCCACCCGAAGGCGATCCCTTTGCGCTGCAACGGCAACGTGCCGCCGAAACCGGCGGCTTTCTGCTTGAACTGCAAAACCATGTCCTGACCTGGCTGCCGGGCGGGGGCGAGCGGCTGGTCGTCTGCTTCGACAATCTCGCCTCGGTACGGGAGACCCGGGACCGCACGATCTGGGGCCAGAAGCATCTTCTGGGCCACGGCTTCGATCTGCTCGGCGTGCAGATCAAGCGCAAGGACTGGTTCCGCGACGCCGAATTGATCGGCGCGTTGCAGGGGTTGCAGGCCGCCGGATTTTTTCGCCGTTTCCCGCAGGTGTCGATGTATGGCGCCTCGATGGGCGCGTTCGGCGCCCTGGCCTTCGCGCCGCTGGCCCCGGGCTGCACCGTCCTGGCCTTCGCCCCACAGCGCAGCCTCGACCTCGCGCTCTGCCCGTTCGAAACCCGCTACCGCTATGCCCGCAGCATCACCGACTGGTCGCTGCCGTTCTCGGACGCGGCAGCGGGCCTTGCGGCGGCGGGTCGCGCCTATCTGGCCTACGACCCGCAGATGGCCGGGGACCGCAGGCATGTCGAGGCGCTGGCCGGCCCGAATGTCACCCGGCTGCCGCTGCGCCATTTCGGCCATAAGCTGCCGCCGGCGCTGCTGAAGATGGGGGTACTGAAGGATCTGTCGCTGGCGGCGCTGGAAAATCGGCTGACGCTGTCGGATTTCGCCCGCTTGTTGCGGGCGCGACGGCAATCGACGCAATGGCAGATCGACCTGCTGACCCGCGCCCGCAGGACGGGGCACCAGCGACTGGCCCTACCGATTGCGCAGGCGCTTGCGGCGGAAAGCCAGAACTGGCGGTTGCGCAGGCTGTGCCGGGACCTGATCCGCGATATTCAGTTGCGCGGCGTCTAGATTTCGCGCGCTCTTCCGGGGCCCGGTGGTGGCCCGCCGGTGGCGACCCGATGTCAGACCGGAATATTGTCGATCAGCCGTACACCGTCCAGCCAGACCGCTGCCAGCATCCGCCGCGGGCGGGTCGGATCGTCCGAGGGCATCAGCGTCTCGGCATCGCGCAGTTCGATATATTCCACCCGCTCGAATCCGGCGGCGCGAATCGTCTCGGCCGCCTCGCGGATCGCCATGCGGTCCGATTGCCCGGCGCGGATATCCTCGGCCGCGGCGCTGATCGCCGCATAGAGGACCGGCGCCTTAGCCCGGCCATCGGGCGTCAGGCGGAGGTTGCGGCTGCTCATGGCCAGACCGTCGGCCTCGCGGATGGTCTCGCAGCCCACGACATCCACGGCAAGGTTCAGGTCGCGTGCCAGCCGCAGCACCACCTGCAACTGCTGCCAGTCCTTCTGGCCGAAATAGCCCCGGTCGGCCAGCGTCATGCCGAACAGCTTTGTCACCACCGTCGCCACCCCGTCGAAGTGACCGGGCCGCATATGCCCCTCCAGCGGCTGCGCCACGCCGCCAAGGCTGACCGTGGTGATGAAGCCGTCGGGATAGACCTCCTCAGGCGGGGGGACAAAGACCGCATCGACCGGCACCGTCCCCAGAAGCGCCGCATCCGCCGCCTCGGTACGGGGATATTTCTTCAAATCCTCGGGGTTGTTGAACTGCTTGGGGTTCACGAAGATCGTGGTGATCACCCGGTCGCATTCCTTGCGCGCGCGCCGCGCCAGCGACAGATGCCCGTCATGCAGCGCACCCATGGTCGGTACGACGCCGATGGTCTCCCCCCTGCCTTTCCAGACCCGCGCAAGGGCGCGCAACTCGGCCACCGTCCGCAGGATCGGGATCATTTCTTCACCGGAAGCTCGTCGGGGAACGCATGTTCGGGCGCGGGAAAGCTGCGGGCGCGGACCTCTGCGGCATAGGCCGCGATGGCCGCGTCGGCCTCACGGCCAAGTTCGGCATAGCGTTTGACGAATTTGGGGCGGAAATCGGTGAAGAGGCCCAGCATGTCGTCGACCACCAGAACCTGCCCGTCGCAGTCGACCCCGGCGCCGATGCCGATGGTGGGAATGGCAAGTGCCGCGGTGATACGGCCGGCCAGACCGGCGGGCACCTTTTCCAGCACCACGGAAAATGCCCCCGCCGCCTCGACCGCCTGCGCATCGGCCATCAGCTTCTCGGCCTCGGCTCCCCGGCCCACCACCTTGTAGCCGCCGAAGGCGTTCACCGACTGCGGCGTCAATCCGACATGCGCCATTACCGGCACGCCGCGCCGGCTGAGAAAGGCGATGGTCTCGGCCATGTGGACGCCGCCCTCCAGCTTGACGGCGGGCGCACCCGTTTCCGCCATCATCCGGCTGGCATTGCGGAACGCCTGTTCGGGGCTTTCCTCGTAGCTGCCGAAGGGCATGTCGATCACCGGCATCGCCTTCTGCGCGCCCCGCACCACCGCGCGGCCATGCAGGATCATCATCTCCATCGTCACGCCCAGCGTCGAAGGCAGGCCATGCAGCACCATGCCGAGGCTGTCGCCCACCAGAACCACATCGCAATGCGCATCGACCAGCCGGGCGACCGGCGTCGTATAGGCGGTCAGCACCACGACGGGCTGCCGCCCCTTCATGGCGCGGATATCCGGCGGCAGAACGGGTTTCAGGGCTGTGCTGGCACTCATCGGCGGATCCTCCGGCGGCTGCGGGCTGCGCGCCATATGGACACAGCCGCGCCCGCCGCGCAAGAAATTTGCGCCGCGATGCAGCATTGCCGACCCCTTGACCGCGGCCCGCCGCCTGCGCCCTATGGCGGCAGAAGGAGCCAACCATGACCCATCCCCTGATCCTGCGCTGCGCCCGCGACGGCATCGAACCCGAGATCGAACGGCCCGCCGCCGGCAAGCTGATTGCCGGCGATCCGGTCCATACCACATGGAGCATCGAGGAAACCGATGACGGGCTTTACTGCGGTCTCTGGCAGTCGACACCGGGCAAATGGCATGTCGCCTATGCCGAATGGGAATATGTCCATATCCATGCCGGCCATTCGATCCTGACCGATGCGGCGGGCCGCGAGACGCATCTGCGCGCGGGCGACAGCTGGATCATCCGCCCAGGCTTCGAAGGCACCTGGGAGGCCGTGGAAACCACGCTGAAGGATTATGTCATAAAGGCCTGAGCGGAGCCTTCGGAAATCCCGCAATCGCCACGACGCGCAAGGAAAGGGGCCGCCTCCCGACAGGAAGCGGCCCCTAAATGCCCGGGTTCCGGCCCGGCCCGGCCGGTCCGCCGCGAGCCCGCCGTCAGCCCGCCACGTCCAGCGCGGCGGCCTCTGCCTCGGCGATGGTCGGGCAGTTTTCCGGCGCGATGCCCTGGTTTGCGCATTGGCGCAGGCGGCGGCGATCGGCCTTCTGCGCCTCCTTGCGGGCCTTTTCGTCGTCCTTGGCCTTGCGCTCAGCCTCTTCCCGCTCGAACCGGGCGATTTCGACCAGATCCTTTTCCTTCTGGGTGATAGCCGCCGGCGAGACGGGGACGATCCGGCCATAGGCGTCGTCCATCCAGGCCCCGTCGACCGCAAGGCTTTCTTCCTCGGTCCGGACCTTCACCTTCGCGCCCGAATCGACGCGGGTGTAGAGGTCGAGGATATCCTGGTTGAACAGGCGGATGCAGCCGGCGCTGGTCGCACGGCCGATGGAGGCCGGGTCGATGGTGCCGTGGATGCGGAACATCGTGTCACGCCCGCCGCGGTACAGATACAGCGCCCGCGCGCCGAGCGGATTCTCAAGACCTCCGGGCAGGCCCGCGGCATATTCGGCATAGAGATCGGGGCGGGTGCGGATCATGTTGTTGGTGGGCCGCCAGCCGGGCCATTCCGCCTTGCGCCCGACATAGCCGTTGCCGCGGAAGGCCGTACCCTCGCGCCCGACGGCGATGCCGTAGCGAATCGCGGTGCCGCCCTCCTGCACGAGGTAGAGCTTGCGGGAATAGACGTCGACCACCACGGTGCCGGGCGGGTCGTCGGCAGTATAGGCGACCTCGGTCTTGGCATTGCCCTCGATCAGATATTTCGGGTCGACGGCGGGGATCAGATATTCCGCGTCATGCACCTCTTCATAGCCCGGCACTGTGGGCGGCGGCGCTTCTTCGCGGGGGCGGCCGGCGCAGCCGGCGACAATGGGCAAAAGCAGCAGGGCGGCGAGCCGCAGGCGAAGGCTGGTCACGGTAAGACTCGATTTTCCAGAATAGCTTGAGTTGCGGGCACCTTGCGACGCAGGCCCCCCAAGTCGTCAAGCCTTTCATTGTACGAAGCGAACAAAAGACACCGGGCGTTGCGCCCGGTGTCCAGTTCCGATGACGAATGCGTTACCGAATCGCACCGATTGACCAGAAAAAGGTCTCGCCAGAACTGGCGTCGACGCCATCATTGTCGGTGACAAGCCAGCCGGTGCCGGCCGAATCGATGGTGAAGCCCTCAACCTTGTCGACCACATAGCCGTTCCAGCGCTTCAAATCGGGAATCAGGTCGCGCACCTCGGTCTTGGTCACGACCGGCAGCACCGCGCCCGCCGGCGCCGGCACCAGCTCGGCCAGCGGCACGCTGTAGATCTTTTTCACCGCGGCAAGACCGGCGATCTGATTGTCGCGCTCGATCACATAGGCCGTGTCGCCGTGGATCGCGATTTCCGAAAGGCCGGTCCAGCCGCCGTCCGGCGCGGCGTCCAGCGGATAATGCACGGCGCCCCAGCTCTTTTCCCCAAGGTCATAGGCCAGCAGCTTGACCATGCCGCGCGGATCATCCCGCCATTCGCGCTGAACGGCCAGCCAGAGGCGGTCGCCCGCCAGCGCAATCCCTTCAAAGCCGAACCGGGTCTCGTTATCGAGCAGATCTTCGGGCAAGGCGATTTCCCGGTCGATCCTGCCTTCGGCATCGGTGTGATAGATCGCATGCGGCACCAGCCGGTCGCTCCGGCCCTCCGAGGCGAGCCAGAACCCGCCCTCCCCATCCGGGGTGATGCCCTCCAGATCCATGAGTTGCGCGGCATCCCCGCCCCGCGTTACCACGGTCGCGGCGATGATCCGCGCCGGGGTTTCGGTGGCGTCGATGGTGTAGATGGCTGCCCCCCCGGAATAGAACGAATCCGAGACGGCATAAAGCCGGCCCACGGTTTCGGGATCGGCGGCAAGGCCCGACAGCGCGCCCCAGCCGATCAGCGGATCGCTGCCGGCCGAGGTCAGCGTCGGATAGGCCGCAGCCCCTTCGTCGCGGCGGTAGATCATCACATGCGCGGGTGCGAGACCGTCTTCGCGCAGGTCCACCTCATTGGCGGTGACAAGCAGGTTTCGCGCCGGGATCGCAACCAGGCCCTCGGGACTGATGCCGGAGGGCAGCAGTTGCAGCAGCCGGGGCGCGGCAACGTCGGTCAGATCGTAGACGCCCACGACAGAGGACCGCTCCGCGGCGACGAACAGCAGTTGTTGGCCGCCGAAATCGGCAATCTCCAGCGATTCCGGCTCGACACCCTTCTTGTTGCGCTTGTCAGGGTAATGGCCGATGGCGGCGATGGCCAGTTCCAGCGACGGCCCCGAATCGTAGATGACGGTGCCGTCCTTTCGCCAGATGGTGAAGCCGCGTGCGCCGCCCTTCCAGTCGCCCTCGTTCGCGGTCGCGAAATGATCGGTATCGATCCACTTGATGCCATCGGGTTCACGCGCGACGCCGGCCATGCCGCCGGTGAAATCCAGCCTGCCGTCCTTTCCGGTGTCGATGCCGGCAAGATCGACCGTGCCGGCGGAAAAATGCGAGACGACCCGGCCATCCACGCCGACCACGACGATGGCATTGTTTTCCTGAAGGGTCAGCGCGATCTCTCCCGCGGCGTTGATCGCGACGAATTCCGGCTCGGGGTCCTCTCCCGCGACATCGGAAAGGCCGGTCATCGCGATCTTCGTCAAGCCGGCGCAATCCACCTTGCCGCCCGAGACCGGCAACCGGACCAGATAGCCCGCCGGCATCTGCGGCAGGTTGCCATCGTCCACATCCTCGTCACGCTCGTTCTCGATGGCGATGGCCAGGAAACTGCCGTCCGCCGCCCGGGCAACCGAATCGGGCTGGCCGCCCAGATCGCATTCCGCGACAATCCTTCGCGACGCGATGTCGACCGTCACCAGCTTGCCAGAGGGGTTCGCCCGGCTTTCCGAGGTATTGACGCCGACAAAAGCCATGCCGCCGATCACGACCGTGGTGGTGGGCTCGCCGCCCATCGCGACATTGCCGAGCGCCTTGGGTGCCGCTGGGTCGGCGATATCGACCATGCCGATCGCGCCCAGCGGGCTGTCGGAATAGATCAGCGTCATGCCGTCTTCGGTCGCGGTGATGATCTCGGCGGATGACGCATGGCGCCTGTCCTCGCCCTCGGCCATGTTCGCGGGCGTGGCAAAGCTGGCGATGCGGTTGAAGACGGGTTCGGCGCTTGCCGGCACGGCGGCCAGGGCAAGCACCGAGGTCAGGCAGGCATGATGAAATCGCATGGGGCCGGTCCTCCGGTCGGGTGATGTCCGGCGCGAGGAATGACCCCCCGGAGTAACAGCCGGGCGACACGGGTGTGAAGCTTCGATTACGTTATGACGTTGAACTCCGGCCCGGAGGGGTAGCGGGTGATGGTCTCGGCGCCGTCCTCGGTCAGGAGCAGGACATCTAGCTCGCGATAGCCGCCGGCGCCGGGGTGGCCTGCGGGAATGGTCAGCGTCGGCGCCATGGAGAGCACCATGCCGGGTTCCAGAACGGTGTCGATATCCTCCCGCAGGTCAAGCGCCGCCTCGCCGCCGTAATACTGCGACAGCAGGCCAAGGCTCTGGCCATGGCTGAAGCTGCAATATTGCAGCAGGTCGCGCTCGGCGAGAAAGGCGTTGATCCCGGCCGCGACCTCGGCACAGCTTACGCCCGGTTTCAGAAGGCTTTTCCCATGGTCGCGGGCGGCGACATTGGCCTGCCAGATCTTCAGGCTGGCCGCATCGACCTCGCCCAGGAACATCGTGCGTTCCAGCGCGGCCGAATAACCCGAGATCACCGGAAGGCAGTTCAGCGACAGGATGTCGCCCGGCCTGAGCCGGCGGTTCGTCACCGGGTTATGCGCGCCATCGGTGTTCTGCCCCGACTGGAACCAGACACCGGTGTCGCGATATTCCGCCTCGGGAAAGCGCATTGCGATCTCGCGCTCCATCGCGTCGCGGCCGGCGATGGCGACCTCCAGTTCCGTCGCGCCCGCCCTGACCGCACCGCGGATGGCATGGCTGCCGATATCGGCGACATCGGCGCCCTGCCGGATCAGGTCGATCTCGGCCTCGGACTTGCGCATCCGCTGTTCCATCGTGGCCGGGGCGATATCCATGCCGCGTTTCGGTTGCAGGAAGACGTTCAGCTTCTCGGCCTGCACCATGGTCAGATGATCGGCCTCGCAGCCGATCTGCCGGCCGGTACCGGCCACCGAGGCGACGGCACGCCAGATATTGTCGCGCGCGCCGTCGGAATAGCTGATGTTGTCGCCGATCGACCGCCGCCACGGCTGGCCGCCATCGAGACCGGCGCTGATGGTGACGCAATCGGTGGGCGTGATCACCGCCGCATAGGGCCGCCCGAAGGCGCAATAGAGAAAGCCGGAATAATAGGCGACATTCTGCATCGAGGTCAGGACCACGGCATCGAGGCCATGCAGGGCCATCACCTCGCGCAGCCCGGCCAGGCGATCGAGGTATTCTTCCTCGGCGAAGGGCAGCCCGTCCTTCCGGCCGCCATTGTGAAACCGGAAATGCGCGGGGCGGGCGGTGGTCATGATCTGGCCCTCGTTTCCGGGGCCACGGGTGGCCGGACCCCGACAGGTCCCGGCGTTCGGGACAGGGGCGGGCTGGCCCGCAAGCATCGGGCGCCGCGCCGGCAGGCTGCGGCCCCTGCGGCGACGCCATCGCCGCGGCTCGTGCCTTTTCTGCGGCATGGCGGGTGCCCGCGCAAGCGGAAAGCCCCCCTTGCAGGCCGCAGCGGCGATCCCATGTTAAGGGTCGAGACATGGATGCGGAGAGAATGCGATGCAATGCCCGGTGGATGGCGAAACCCTGGTGATGACGGACCGGAGCGGGGTCGAGATCGACTATTGCCCGAAATGCCGGGGTGTCTGGCTGGACCGGGGCGAACTGGACAAGATCATCGACCGTGCCGCAGCCGCACTGCCCGTGGCCGCGCCCGAACGGGCCGCCGAGCCGCCGGCGCGCGCGGCCGGCCCCGCGCCGGTCTACCAGCCCGAACCCGCACGCGAGAGCCATGGCCGCGACGATCGTCGCCGCTATCGTGATGACGACGATGACGACGACCGCTATCGTTACGGCAAGCGCAAGCGGCGCGAGAGTTTCCTGTCGGACCTGTTCGACTTCTGACCCACCGCGCGCGGCGCTGTTGCGGCAAGGGAAAGGGCGGAAGGATGCGGCCGGGGCCGAAGAACCTCATCACCGACATCACCGGGCTTCGGGTGGGCAATGCCGCCGATGCCACCCTGAGGTCGGGCGTGACCGTCCTGACGGCCGACCGGCCGTTTACCGCGGCCGTTCATGTGATGGGCGGCGCGCCTGGCACGCGCGAGACCGATCTGCTTGCCCCCGACCGCATGGTGCAGGAGGTTGATGCGCTGGTTCTGTCCGGCGGGTCGGCGCTTGGGCTTTCGGCCTGCAGCGGCGTCGTGGACGGGCTGCGCGCCGCGGGGCGCGGCTTTGCCGTCGGGCCGGTGCGGGTGCCCATCGTGCCCGGCGCGATCCTGTTCGATCTGCTGAATGGCGGCGCCAAGGACTGGGCAGAGGATCCCTATCCCGCCCTTGGCCGGGCGGCACTGGCCGCGGCGGGCGAGGATTTCGCGCTCGGGACCGCCGGCGCGGGCCATGGCGCCATGACCGGGCGGTGGAAGGGCGGGCTCGGTTCGGCCTCGGCGATCCTGCCCTCGGGGATCGTCGTGGGCGCCCTGGTCGCAGTCAATGCGCTCGGCACGGTCACGGTCGGCGATGGCCCGTGGTTCTGGGCCGCCCCCTGGGAGGAGGCGGGCGAGTTCGGCGGCCTCGGCCCGGCGCCGCGCCTGCCGCCGGCCGAGGCGCCGCTGCCCGGCAAGAGGCTGGGCGAGGCCACGACCCTTGCCATCGTCGCGACCGATGCGCGGCTGTCAAAGGCGCAGGCGCAACGCATGGCCGTGGCGGCGCATGACGGCATGGCGCGGGCGATCCTGCCATCGCATACCCCGCTTGACGGTGATCTGGTCTTTGCCGCCGCGACCGCCGCGCGCGAAATGGCCGATCCGGTAAAGGACGGGTTCCAGATCGGCCATGCCGCGGCCACCTGTCTTGCCCGCGCCATCGCCCGCGCGGTCTACCTGGCTACACCGATGGCGGGTGATCTGCAGCCGGCCTGGGCCGCGCGGCACGCTACCAGCGGGTGAGTGCATCCTCGTCGCTGTCCCGGGCCGCGACCCAGGCCTCGCCCTCGGGGCCGATTTCCTTCTTCCAGAACGGCGCGCGGGATTTCAGCCAGTCCATCAGGAATTCGGCCGCGGCAAAGGCATCGCCGCGATGCGGGGCGGCGGTGGCCACCATCATGATCGCCTCGCCCACGGCCAGCCGCCCGTGGCGGTGGATCACCAGCGCGTCGGTCAGCGAAAACCGCCGGGCCGCCGCTGCGACGAAGGCGTCGAGGGTGCGCAGTGTCATGCCCGGGTAATGCTCGATCTCCAGCGCCACGATCCCGCCGTCGCCCCGCACGATCCCGGTAAAGGTGACGATAGCCCCGGCGGTGGCCGCGCCGGCGGCAAAGGCATTGGCCTCGGCCCCGGCATCGAAAGCGGCTTCCTGCACCCGGACCGGCATGTCAGCCCCCCGTCATCGGCGGGAAGAAGGCCACCTCGCGCACGCCGCGAAGTGGCGCATCGAAGGAAGTGAGTTCCTGATCCACCGCCACCCGGACCGCCGCCAGATCCGCAAAGGCAAGATCGTGCCCCTCGCCCCGCAGCCGCAGTTCCGCAACCAGATCGGCCACGGTCGCAGCCTGCGTCTCGACGCTTTCGCGCCGCAGGCCGATGCGTTCGCGCAGCCAGGCGAAATAGAGCACGTCGATCACGGCTCGTCCTTCAGATATGGCCGGGCCTTGACGAAATATTCCCAGCCCGTCAGCGCCGTCAGCGCCGCAGCGATCCAGATCAGGACCAGCCCGACCATATTGGCGTAAGAGGCGCAGTCCTGCCGGCCACAGGCGCGGATCGGATCGGCCAGACCCTGCGAGACCGCATCGGCATATTGCTCGGGCGTCATTCCCTGCATGGCGACGCCCATCTGATATTCAAGCCCGGTGCCCAGAAACAGCGTGGCAATCGCCACCATCTGCGCCGTGGTCTTCCACTTGGCCAGTTTCGTGACCTTCAGAAGACCGGCCTTGGCGCCCAGAAACTCCCGCAGGCCGGACACGAAGACCTCGCGGAACATGATCACCGTGGCGGGCAGGATAAGCCAGGGATTCATGCCGTTGTAGCCGGTGATGACCATGATCGCGATCAGCACCATCGCCTTGTCGGCGATCGGATCCATCATGGCGCCGAACTTGGATTCCTGCTTCCACAGTCGGGCCAGATAGCCGTCGAACCAGTCGGTGATCGCCGCGCCGACGAACAGCGCCAGCGCGAACCAGTCGGCCCAGGGGCGATGGAAATAGAGAAACATCACCGCCACGCCCGGCGCCGCCAGGAGTCTGAGAAAGGTCAGCGTGTTGGGGATGGTCCAGCGCATGTGGGATTGGTAGCCCATGCGGGGGGCCGGCGAAAGGGGGTACGGCGGTTCCGGGACCGGCAGGGCGGGCGGCGCGGCCCCGTCCCCGCCGCCCCTTGCCACAGTCAGTCGCGGTGGAAGTAGTTGTAGACGGTTTCGGCCATGGCCTCGGAGATCCCGTCGACCGCCATCAGATCGGGCAGCGCCGCGCGCGAAACCGCCTTGGCGCTGCCGAAATGCGCCAGAAGGGCACGCTTGCGCGCCGCGCCCACGCCCGGGATCTCGTCCAGTGGCGAGGCGCCGACCGCCCGGGACCGCTTGGCCCGATGCGCGCCATTGGCCCAGCGGTGCGCCTCGTCGCGCAGCCGCTGGATGAAGTAGAGCACGGGGTCATTGCGTTGCAGCGCCATCGGGGGCAGCCCGGGGCGGTGGAATTCCTCTTTTCCCGCGTCGCGGTCGATACCCTTGGCGACGCCGATGATCGGCACCTCCTCGATGCCCAATTCCGCCAGAATGCCAGCCACAGCCGAGACCTGCCCCTGCCCGCCGTCGATCAGCAGAAGGTCGGGCCAGGCGTCGGTCTTGCGGTCGGGGTCTTCTTTCAGGAGGCGTTCGAACCGCCGCGTCATCACCTCGCGCATCATGCCGAAATCGTCGCTGTTGGCGCCGGCCTCGGACTTGATGTTGTACTTGCGGTATTGCGATTTGATGAATCCCTCCGGCCCGGCGACGATCATGCCGCCCACCGCATCGGCGCCCTGGATATGGGCGTTGTCATAGACCTCGATCCGCTGCGGCGGGCCATCCAGATCGAACGCATCCGACAGCCCCGCCAGCAGCCGGTTCTGCGTGGCGCTCTCCGACATCCGCCGTGCGAGGCCTTCGCGCGCATTGCGCCGGGCGTTCTCCACCAGTTCGGCCTTTTCGCCCCGCTGCGGCACGGCCAGTTCCACCTTGCGCCCGGCCCGGTCTGACAGCGCCTCGGCCACAAGGTCGGGATCCTCCAGCGGATGCGACAGCAGGATCAACCGCGCCGGTTCCTTGTCGTCGTAGAACTGAGTCAGAAAGGCTTGCAGGATTTCCGGCTCCTCCGCGCCGGCGCCGGTACGAGGGTAGAAATCGCGATTGCCCCAGCTCTGATGCGCGCGGATGAAGAAGACCTGCACGCAGGCCTGACCATGTTCCAGATGCACGGCGACCACATCCGCTTCGGTCACGCTCCGCGGGTTGATGCCCTGCGCCGATTGTACCGCCGTCAGCGCCTTGATCCGGTCGCGCAGCGCGGCCGCGCGCTCGAACTCCATCGCCGCGCTGGCCTCGGCCATCTGCCGCGCAAGATCGGCCTGCACCGTCGTGGTCTTGCCCTGCAGGAACAGTTCGGCATCCGAGACCAGCCCGGCATAATCCACCTCGCCGATCCGTCCGACGCAGGGCGCGGAACAGCGCTTGATCTGGAATTGCAGGCAGGGCCGCGTCCGGCTTTCGAACATCGGATCCGAACAGTTGCGCAGGAGAAACACCTTCTGCAACTGGTTCAGCGTGCGGTTCACCGCGCCCGCGCTGGCGAAGGGGCCGAAATAGCTGCCCTTCTCCTTCTTCGCCCCCCGGTGCTTCTTGATCTGCGGGAAGGCGTGTTCCTTGCCGATCAGGATGTTCGGGAACGACTTGTCGTCGCGCATCAGCACGTTGTAGCGCGGTTTCAACTGCTTGATGAGGTTCTGCTCCAGAAGCAGCGCCTCGACCTCGGTCCGGGTCGTCAGGAACATCATCGCGGCGGTTTCGGCGATCATCCGGGCGATGCGCACGGAATGCCCGCCCGGGCGGGCATAGTTCGACACCCGCGCCTTCAGGTTGCGCGCCTTGCCGACATAAAGCACTTCGGAGGCGGCATTGAGCATCCGGTAGACGCCCGGACTGCCGTCGAGCGTGCGAAGATAGCTCTGGATCACCTCGCATCCGGTGCGTGGGGTCCCTGTCATCGCGCGGCCCCGAAAGCCACGATTCTGCCCGGCGGGCTGCAACGAACGGGGGGCCGGCGCAAGGGCAAAGCTGTCCACCATTTCTGTGGATAAGTTTGCGGAGAAGATTTGCCCGGGCCGGATTTATCCTTGCCCCCGGCACCGATCGCCGATCTGCCCAAAAAAGAGGCAGTTTTACAAGCCGCTGAAATAAAAGGAAAGGTTTTTCCATTTCGGGCAAACGATTGAGAAGGCAGCACTTTCCGTAACATGACTGTGAAGGGCATCATTGTGGTGGACAACTTGCAGGCAATCACTCGGTGCCCAATACATCCGGGGTCCGCCAGCCCAGATGCTGGCCCCCGTCGACGGCGATCATCTGGCCGGTCACGGCAGGACTGTCGAGGAAAAACCCCAGCGCGCCCGTGATATCGGACGGGTTCGCGCCGCGGCCCAGGATCGTGGCCGCCCGCTGCCGGCCGAAATGCTCCGCCGACTGCCGCGCGCCGCGCAGGGTGGGTCCGGGGCCGATCGCATTCACCCGGATGTCGGGTGCCAGCCCCTGGGCCGCGGTCTGGGTCAGCGCCCAGAGCCCCATCTTGGCGATGGTATAGGTCGAGAATTCCGGCGTCGGCTTCCAGACGCGCTGGTCCAGCATGTTGACGACCAGCCCCTGCGCCACCGGCTCGCCCGCGGCATCCGGCTCCGCGCCGGGGCATTGCCGGGCAAAGCCCTGAATCAGCACATAGGGCGCGCGCAGGTTGGATTCCATATGCCGGTCCCAGCTTGCGCGGGTGGAGGTGTCGATCCTGTCGTATTCGAAGATCGAGGCATTGTTGACCAGCACCGTCAGCGGCCCCAGCGCCGCCGCCGCCCGCGGCACCAGCGCCTCGGTCTCGGCCTCCGCCAGAAGGTCGGCCTGCAACGCGACGGCACGGCGGCCCATGGCACGGATTTCGGCCGCCACGGCCTCGGCCTCGTCGCGCGAGCCGGCGTAATGCACGGCCACGTCATGGCCCCGTCCGGCCAGGTAAAGCGCCATCGCCCGGCCCAGCCGCCGCCCCGCCCCGGTGACAAGCGCGGTCATCGGCGCCTCCTGCAATCGCACTCGCCGCTGCGGCCGATCAGCGGCCGCCGGCAGTGCGGACACACCGCCGGCCTGTTCTTCCCCAGCCGCGGACCGGCGCCGGGAAACAGCAGCTTGCCCAGCATGCCGACCAGCACCATCGCCAGCAGGAAGATCAGGACAACCTTCAGCAACATGCTACAACCCGTAGCGCGCCCAATGCGCGCGCTCCTCCACCGCACCCAGGGCGGTTTCGCCGAGGGCCAGGCCAAAGCGCCGGATCAGCCCGCGCCGCGGCCCCATCGGCACCAGCCGCAGGTTCTTGCCGTAAAGCTCCGTCAGCTTCGGCTTCAGATGGGCAACGCCGTCGACCAGCCCCAGATCCGCCGCCGCCTGCCCCACCCAGATATCGGCATTGAACAGGTCGGCTCCGGCCTCCAGCCGGCTGCCGCGGCGCGATCTGACCCAGGCGATGAAATTCTCATGCAGGGGCGTCAGGATCGCGCGGATCCGGGCGGCATCGGCCTCGGTCGCCGGCAGGAAGGGATCGGCAAAGCTCTTCGAAGTGCCGGCGGTATGGACCCGCCGCTCGATCCCCTGCCGCGCCATGATCTGGTCGAAGCCGAAGCCTGAGAAGATCACCCCGATCGACCCGACGATCGAACTCGGATCCACCCAGATGTCGTCGCCGGCGCAGGCCAGCCAATAGCCGCCCGAGGCCGCGACATCCTCGACAAAGGCGTGAACGCGCACCCCCTTTTCGGCCGAAAGCCTGCGGATCCGCGCGGCGATCAGGCTGGACTGTGTGGCCGAACCGCCCGGCGAATTGATCACCAGCGCAACCGCGGCCGGCTTGCCGCGGGCGAAGGCCCGCTCGATCACCGGGGCCAGGGCCGCATCGCTCAGCGATCGCGCACCGGCGCCGATGGTGCCCTGCAGGCGGATCACGGGAACGACGGGCGGTTTCGGCAGGAAGGGGATGAAGCGGCGCATGGGCCAGAGGTAGGCGCTCTCTCGCCCGCCGGCAAGCGGGAAGGCCCTCCGGGCGCCGGGGTGGGCGGGCGGGAGGCGGCCGGAGGGCCTTCCCGCTTGCCCCCCGCGCGCCGGCGGGGCAGGCTCTGCCACCATGATCGACAAGCTGCAGATGTTCATCGCCCTCGCCCGCGAACGCCATTTCGGCCGCGCGGCCGAAGCCTCTGGCGTGACGCAACCCTCGCTCTCCTCGGCCATCCGCCAGCTCGAGGAGCAGCTCGGCGTCCAGCTCGTCCATCGCGGCAGCCGCTTCCAGGGCCTGACACCGGAAGGCCAGCGCGTGCTCGAACGCGCGGTCAAGATCGTGGGCGACGTGCGCGCCCTGCGCGACGAGATGCGCGTCGTCCGCTCGGGCCTGTCGGGGCATCTGCGGCTGGGTGTCATCCCCACGGCGCTGCCGATGGTGGCGGATCTGACCGGCCCCTTCCTTGCCCGGCACCCGAACATCACCATCTCGATCCTGTCGCGCACCTCGGTCGAAATCCTCGACGGCATCGAAAGCCTCGCGCTCGATGCCGGCATCACCTATCTCGACAACGAACCCCTGGGCCGCGTCACCCGCGTGCCGGTCTATACCGAATATTATCGCTTCCTCTGCACCGCGCAGTCGCCGCTTGCCGCGCGCGCACGCGTGACCTGGGCCGAGGCGTCGGAGGTGCCGCTCTGCCTGCTGACCGGCGACATGCAGAACCGCCGCATCCTGAACCAGCACCTGACCGCGGCGGGCGCGCAGGCCACGGCCCGGGTCGAATCGAATTCGACCATCGCGCTGCTGGCCCATGTGCAGACCGGCGCCTTCGCCAGCATCATGCCCAAGCGCATGGCCGAAATGCTGGCCGGAGGCGAGCGGCTGATCGCCATCCCGCTGGTCGAACCCGAGGCCGAGCATCAGGTCGGGCTGATCGCCACCCGCCACGACCCGCAGACCCCGGTCCTTTCCGCCCTGATCGAAGAGGCGCAGCGGCTGGGCCGCAGCGCGATTCGATAGGTTGATAGATAAATCCTATCAAACAACGGCAATTCTAAATTGATTTCCCTATCGTGCAGCGTAATCTTGCGACACTGCCAGCTGAAGGGCCGCCCGCATGCCAGATTCCGCCGACCTTGAACCCCGCGTCAGGGAAATCCTAGACGCGCATAGCGGCGTCGAAGGCGCATTGCTTCCCATCCTGCACGCCGTCCAGGACGCTTTCGGATATGTTCCGGAAGACGCCCTGCCGCTGATCGCGGCCGATCAGCGGCTTTCCAAGGCCGAGGCCTATGGCGTGCTGACCTTCTACCACGATTTCCGCACCCGGCCCGCCGGCCGGCATGTGCTGAAACTTTGCCGGGCCGAGGCCTGCAAGGCCTTGGGCACCGACCGGCTCTATTCCCACGCCCGCGCCAGGCTGGGTGTCGACTGGCACGGCACCACGGCCGATGGCCGGATCACGCTGGAACCCGTCTTCTGCCTTGGCCTCTGCGCCAGCGGCCCCTCGGCGATGATCGATGGCCGCGTCGTCGGCCGGCTCGACGCCGCGAAGTTCGACGCCATCGTCGGAGGGCTGGAATGATGAAGGTCTGGATTCCCCGCGACGCCGCAGCCAGGGCCCTTGGCGCCGAGGAGGTGGTGGACGCGCTGCGCACCGAAGCCCGCCGCCGCGGCATCGATCTGACGCTGGTTCGCAACGGCAGCCGCGGCATGCTGTGGCTGGAACCGCTGGCCGAGGTCGAGGTCGACGGCACCCGCCGGGCCTTTGGCCCGATGACGCCCGAAACCGTGGGCCAGCTGTTCGACGGCGGCCCGCTGGCGCTGGGGCCGACGGAGGATCTGCCCTGGATGAAGGCGCAGACCCGGCTGACCTTCGCCCGGGTGGGCGTGATCGACCCGCTGTCCTTTGCCGAATTCCGCGCCCATGGCGGCCTTGCCGGCCTGACCCGCGCGCTGGCCATGGAGAGTGCCGCCATCGTGGCCGAAGTCACCGCCTCCGGCCTGCGCGGCCGGGGCGGCGCCGGTTTTCCCACCGGCATCAAATGGAAAACGGTCCATGACGCCGCCGGCCCGCGCAAATACATCGTCTGCAACGCCGACGAAGGGGACAGCGCGACCTTCGCCGACCGCATGATGATGGAGGGCGACCCCTTCACCCTGATCGAAGGCATGGTAATCGCCGGTCTGGCCGTGGGCGCGACCACGGGCTTCATCTATTCCCGCTCGGAATATCCCGATGCCAATGCCGCGATGGCCGAGGCCTTGCAGATCGCCCGGGACGAGGGGCTGATCGGCCCCTCCGTCCTCGGTTCGGGCCGCGCCTTCGATCTGACGCTGCGGATCGGCGCCGGCGCCTATGTCTGCGGCGAGGAGACCGCCCTGCTGAACAGCCTGGAAGGCAAGCGCGGCGTGGTGCGGGCCAAACCGCCGCTGCCGGCGCTGCAGGGCTTCATGGGCCGGCCGACCGTGGTGAACAACGTCATTTCCCTGGCCTCGGTGCCCGCGATCCTGGCCCATGGCGCGGCGGCCTATGCGGCGCTGGGGATCGGGCGGTCGAAGGGCACGATCCCGCTGCAGATCGCCGGGAACGTCCGCCATGGCGGGCTGTTCGAGGCGGCCTTCGGCCTTTCGCTGGGTGAGATCGTGACCGAGATCGGCGGCGGCACGGCCAGCGGCCGCCCTGTCAAGGCGGTGCAGGTGGGCGGCCCCCTTGGCGCCTATCTGACGCCGGAGCAGTTCGACCTGCCCTTCGGCTATGAGGAATATGCAGGCCAGGATGCGCTGATCGGACATGCCGGGCTGACGGTGTTCGACGACACGACCGACATGCTGGAAATGGCGCGCTTCGCCATGGAATTCTGCGCCATCGAATCCTGCGGCAAATGCACGCCCTGCCGCATCGGCGCCGTCCGCGGGGTGGAAACGCTGGACCGCATCGCGCGCGGTGACGCAGATGCGATTTCGCTTCTGACCGATCTTTGTGCTACGATGAAGGCGGGATCGCTTTGCGCGCTGGGCGGCTTCACCCCGTATCCGGTACTGTCGGCGCTGACGCATTTCCCCGGCGATTTCGCGCGCGCCCGGGAGGCCGCCGAATGAGCAGCACGGACCGGCACGACTCTTCGGTGGATTTTGCGGGACCTGCCCGAAAAATCCCGACACGCGACATCCTTATCCTATCGCAGAGGCCCGCATGAAGGACTTCATCATCCCCGACCGCGACTTCGGCACCCCTGCGGCAAAGTCGAAGCAGATGGTCACGCTGGAAATCGACGGTTTCGCGGTGACGGTGCCGGAAGGCACCTCGATCATGCGGGCCGCGGCCGAGATCGGCATTCCGGTGCCGAAGCTGTGCGCCACCGACAGCGTCGAGGCCTTCGGCTCCTGCCGGCTGTGCCTGGTCGAGATCGACGGCCGCGCCGGCACGCCGGCCTCCTGCACCACGCCGGTGGCGCCGGGGATCAAGGTTCACACCCAGACCGGCAAGCTGAAACAGCTGCGCCGCGGCGTGATGGAGCTTTACATTTCGGATCACCCGCTGGATTGCCTGACCTGCGCGGCCAATGGCGATTGCGAGTTGCAGGACATGGCCGGCGCCGTCGGCCTGCGCGACGTGCGCTACGAGGCGCCGCGCGACGGCGGCATGGCCACGCATTTCCGTGCCCGCAACACCGGGGGCGAGGCCAATCCCGACTGGCAGCCCAAGGACGAATCGAACCCCTATTTCACCTATGACCCGGCGAAATGCATCGTCTGCAGCCGCTGCGTGCGCGCCTGCGAAGAGGTGCAGGGCACCTTCGCGCTGACGATCTCGGGCCGGGGCTGGGACAGCCGCGTTCATGCCGGGCTGAAGGACGACACCTTCCTGACCTCGGACTGCGTGTCCTGCGGCGCCTGCGTGCAGGCCTGCCCCACCGCCACGCTGACCGAAAAGTCGGTGATCGACATCGGCACGCCTGACCGCAGCATCGTCACGACCTGCGCCTATTGCGGGGTCGGCTGCCAGTTCAAAGCCGAGATGCGCGGCGACGAACTGGTCCGCATGGTGCCCTACAAGCTGGGCAAGGCGAACCGCGGGCATTCCTGCGTCAAGGGCCGCTTCGCCTGGGGCTATGCCACCCACAAGGACCGCATCCTCAATCCGATGATTCGCGACCGGATCACCGATCCCTGGCGCGAGGTTTCCTGGACCGAGGCGCTGGAATTCGCCGCCTCGCGGATGAAGGCGATCCAGGACCAGCACGGGCGCCAGTCGATCGGGGTGATCACCTCGTCGCGCTGCACCAACGAGGAAACCTACCTCGTGCAGAAGCTGGCCCGCGCCGTGTTCCGCAACAACAACACCGACACCTGCGCCCGCGTCTGCCATTCGCCCACCGGCTATGGCCTGGGGCAGACCTTCGGCACCAGCGCCGGCACGCAGGATTTCGATTCGGTCGAAGAGACCGATGTGGTGCTTATCATCGGCGCCAACCCGCATGCTGCGCATCCGGTCTTTGCCAGCCGGCTGAAAAAGCGCCTGCGCGCGGGCGCGAAGCTGATCCTGGTCGATCCGCGCCGGACCGAGATGTACGAAGGCCCGCATTTCCGTGCCGCCCATCATCTGGCGCTGACGCCCGGCACCAATGTCGCCGTGGTCTCGGCGCTGGCGCATGTGATCGTCACCGAAAAGCTCTATGACGAGGAGTTCATCCGCAGCCGCTGCGACTGGGATGAATTCGCCGATTATGCCGACTTCATCAGCGAGCCGCGGCATTCGCCGGAAGCAGTCGAGGCGCTGACCCGCGTTCCGGCCGAGGAAGTCCGCCGCGCGGCACGGCTTTACGCCACCGGCGGCGATGCCGCGATCTATTACGGCCTGGGCGTGACCGAACATTCCCAGGGTTCAACCGCGGTGATCGGCATCGCCAACCTCGCCATGATGACCGGCAACATCGGCCGGCCGGGCGTGGGCGTAAACCCGCTGCGCGGGCAGAACAACGTGCAGGGTTCCTGCGACATGGGGTCCTTCCCGCATGAACTGCCGGGCTACCGCCATGTGAAACATGCGGATGTGCGGGCCATCTACGAAAAGATCTGGGGCGTCGAGATCGACCCCGAACCGGGCCTGCGCATCAACAACATGCTGGATGCCGCGGTGGAGGGCACGTTCCGTGGCCTCTATTGCCAGGGCGAGGATATCCTGCAATCCGATCCCGACACCAAACATGTGGCGGCCGGCCTTGCGGCGATGGATTGCGTCATCGTCCATGACCTCTTCCTGAACGAGACGGCGAATTACGCGCATGTGTTCTTCCCCGGCTCGTCCTTCCTGGAAAAGGACGGCACCTTCACCAATGCCGAACGCCGCATCAACATGGTGCGCAAGGTGATGGCACCGAAACAGGGCTATGCCGACTGGGAAGTGACCCAGATGTTCGCCAATGCCATGGGGGCCGACTGGGGTTACACCCATCCGGGCCAGATCATGGATGAGATCGCCATGACGACGCCCAGCTTCGCCGGCGTGACCTATGACCGCATCGACGAACTCGGCTCGATCCAGTGGCCCTGCAACGAAAAGGCGCCCGAAGGCACGCCGGTGATGCACATCGACCATTTCGTCCGCGGCAAGGGCAAGTTCATCCGCACCGAATATGTCGCGACCGACGAAAAGAGCGGGCCGCGCTTCCCCCTGCTGCTGACGACGGGGCGGATCCTCAGCCAGTACAACGTTGGCGCACAGACCCGGCGCACGGCAAATATCACCTGGCATGATCAGGATCTGCTGGAAATCCACCCGCATGATGCCGAGAACCGCGGCATCCGGCAAGGCGACTGGGTGCGGCTGGCCAGCCGGTCGGGCGAGACGACGCTGCGGGCCGACATCACCGACAAGGTGTCGCCCGGCGTGGTCTATACCACCTTTCACCACCCCGACACCCAGGCGAACGTCATCACCACCGATTTCAGCGACTGGGCGACCAATTGCCCGG
Source organism: Rhodobacter sp. (assembly GCA_039808125.1). Lineage (GTDB taxonomy): Bacteria > Pseudomonadota > Alphaproteobacteria > Rhodobacterales > Rhodobacteraceae > Pseudogemmobacter. Next base: position 23,421 of record JBDHSO010000009.1, read on the forward strand.
AATACAAGGTGACGGCGGTACAGGTTGCACCCTCGAACGGGCCGAGCCAGTGGCAGGAGGACTATGCCGAACAGGCCCGGCAATCGCGCCGTATCCTTCCGGCTGCCGAGTGATGCAGGGCGCCCGGGCGGCACCGCGCCTGGTCTTCGGCGCGCGGATCGAGACCGGGGACCGCACGCTTCCCGAGGAGACGGCGGTTGCCCTGTCGTTCAATGGCACGACCCAGGCGGTGATGATGGCCACGCCCGCCGATCTGGTCGATTTCGCCTATGGCTTCGCGCTGACCGAAGGCATCGCCACGCCGACCGAGGTGGAGGAGGTGACAGTCGTCCCGACCGATCGCGGGATCGACGTGCAAAGCTGGCTGGTGCCCGCCGCCGAGGCGCGGCTGGCGCAGCGCCGGCGCAGCATGGCGGGGCCGGTGGGCTGCGGTCTTTGCGGCATCGATTCGATCGACCAGGCGCTGCGCGAACCCGCGCCGGTGCCGGCCAGCGCCTTTCGCATGACGCCGGCGCAGGTAAACGCGGCGATTGCCGCGCTGCCCCGTCACCAACCGCTGCACGACACCACCCGCGCCGCCCATTGCGCCGGCTTCTGGGCGGGGGAGATGCTGGTCACGCGCGAGGATGTGGGACGCCACAACGCGCTGGACAAGCTGGCCGGTCATCTGATTCGCACCCCCCACCCCGAGGGCGCCGTGGTGCTGACCAGCCGCGTCTCGATCGATCTGGTCCAGAAGGTGGCTGCTTTGGGCGTGCCGCTGATGATCGCGGTTTCCGCCCCCACGGCCGATGCCGTTGCCCTGGCCGATCGTCTGGGCATCGCGCTGATCGCCTTTGCCCGTCCCGACAGGTTCGAGCTTTTCACCCATTCAGACCGTCTGACGACGGAGGTGCCCCATGTCCGCTGACAAGATCGTCCATATGGCGAACCAGATCGCCCTGTTCATGGAAACGAAGCCCTATGACGAGGCGCTCACGGGTTTTGCAGGCCACATCAATGACTTCTGGGAACCGCGCATGCGGGTCCAGCTGTTTTCCCTGCTGGACCACGGCGGCAAGGGCCTGCGTCCGCTGGTGATCGAGGCCGCGGGGCTGATCAGGCGCCCTCAGACGGCTTGACGCGCTTCCATTCCTGGTGACCGCCGTCCTGCGCCAGCTTGATATAGGTGAAAACCCCCACGAGGAAGGCCGCCGCCGCCAGTGCGATGGCGATCATCACGTCATCGCCGTTCCCCGGCTCTGCCGCCAGCGCGAGATAGCCGAAGGCCCAGAAGCCGGACCAGCTTATGACGCAGACGATGGCGACCAGTTTCCGCAATTCATGTCCTCCCTGACCCCGACGGATGGGGTTCGGCGGGCATGTTAGCCAGGAAATCCGCCGTGTCGCGGCAAATCGTCACTGCGGCAAGACATCCGGTCGACGGCGGCGAGGGGCGGCCGGGCGATGGCCAGGAAACCGGGCCGGCGTAGCGGGGGCCGCCCTCGCGGCGGCCCCCATGCGATCAGGCATCCACGCCGCGCCGCGCCATCCGCATCGCGCGCCGCCGTTCCATCGCATCGGCAAGGCTCTCGCCCGCCGGCGCCTCCGGCGCGGGCGCCGGCCGAGCCGGGACCGGGGCGACCGGCGTCAGCTTCTTCGGTCCCTCGATATGCGCCGCGAGCGCCGAGAGCACGGGGAAACGGAAGATGTCGGTGATCGAGATCCGGGTCGCGCCCAGCCGGTCGCGGATTTCCCGATGCGCCTGCACCGCCAGCAGCGAATGCCCGCCCAGCGCGAAGAAATTGTCCTTCGCGCCCACCTTCGGCACCCCCAGCACCCGTTGCCAGATCGCGGCAAGTTGCGCCTCGACCCCCTCGACCGGCGCATCGAAGGCGGCGGGCGTGACGGTCCGGGCCTGCGGTGCCGGCAGCGCCTTGCGGTCGACCTTGCGGTTCGGTGTAAGCGGCATGGTGTCGAGCGTCACGAAATGCGCCGGCACCATATGTTCGGGCAATTCCGCCATCAGCGCCGCCCGCAGGGCGGGCTCGGCCGCAGGGCCGGTCAGATAGGCCACCAGCCGCAGATCGCCCGGCGCATCCTCGCGCGCAAGGACCACCGCCTGGGCAACGCCGGGCTGGCGCTCCAGCACCGCCTCGATCTCACCCAGTTCGATGCGGTAGCCGCGCAGCTTGACCTGATGGTCGGTGCGGCCGATGAAATCCATCCGGCCATCGGCGCGCTGCCGCACCAGGTCGCCGGTGCGGTACATTTGTCCGGCGTGGAACGGGTTCGTCCGGAAACGCTCGGCGGTCAGGTCAGGCTGTTGCCAGTATCCGCGGGCTACCCCCTCGCCACCGATCCACAATTCGCCCTCGACCCCCGGCGCCACGGGTTCGCCATCGGGATCGAGGACATAAAGCTGCTGGTTCGCCAGCGCCCGACCGATATTGGTGACGGGTTCGATCTCCTCCACCGTCTCGACCGAAGACCAGATCGTGGTTTCCGTCGGACCATACATGTTCAGAAGCCGCTTCACCCCGGCCCGGCGCAGATCGGCGACCAGCGCGCCGGGCAGCGCCTCGCCGCCCACCATCATCGTCTCGACCCGGCCCAGCGCCATCCGGCTGTCATCATTCATGACCAGCATGCGCGCCATCGACGGCGTGCATTGCAGATGCGTCACCTCATGGCGCAGGATCTGGGCGGCGATCGAGAAATCGTCCTCTTCGACATCGCCGCCGGCATTCGCCCGCCGCACCACCTCGGCCAGCGGCCAGAAGCCCTCCATCACCTTTTCCGGCGCGATGCCATAGTCGATCAGGCAGGCGACCTCGCTCACGCCGATGCGCTTGAGCTGTTCGACCCGCGCCAGCGCATCCTCGACCGTGCCGAACAGGCCGGAATCCTCGAAATAGCGCTGGAAGGCAAAATCGAGGATCGCCCCGCTTTCCTCGGCCGAAAGCGTGCGCAGGTCGATGTCCATCGGATTGGTGACGCCGGCCGGCTTCTTGAACGCCGGGAAGGCCCAGGCATATTGCTTGACCAGCCCCACGGCGGCGCCGAGATAGGCCTTCATCGGCCCCTCCGCCACGCGGCGCACCTGATCGCGGTCGCGGCCGACGTAGGTGTGCAGCATCAGCGCGACCTGCCCCGTCTCGGGGTCATGGCCGGCCTTGGCCCGCGCCTCGCGATAGAGCTTGATCTTTCCGGCCACCTCGTCGACCGACTGGCCCAGCAGATGGGTCAGCACATTGGCGCCCATCTCGCCAGCCTCGCGCCAGGTCTCGGGGTTTCCGGCCGTCGTCACCCAGAGCGGCAGTTCCTTCGAGACCGGCCGCGGCTGGGTCTTCACCGTGAACGGGCTGCCGTCGGCCTTGGGGAAATCCACCCCCTCGCCGCGCCACAGCCTGCGGATCTGCTCGGCCGCCTCATACATCGCGGCCTTGTTCCGGGGCGGCGTGTTCTCGGGCCGCAGGACGAAATCCTCGGGCTGCCAGCCCGAGGCGATGGCCAGCCCGGCGCGGCCATCGGTCAGATTGTCGATGACCGCCCATTCCTCCGCCACGCGGGCCGGGTGATGCAGCGGAACGACGCAGGATCCCGCGCGCACGCCGATGTTCTTGGTGATCGCCGCCACGGCCGCGCCCGTGACCGCGGGGTTGGGATAGGGCCCGCCGAAGGCGTGGAAGTGCCGCTCGGGCGTCCAGACGGCGGTAAAGCCGTGCGTATCGGCGAAACGCGCCCCCTCCAGCAGAAGTTCGTACTTTTTCGGCCCGATGCCGTCGTCGTTACCCCAGAAATAGATCGAAAAGTCCATCTTGCGGGCAGACGCGATCCGCCCCGACGACACCAGCGCCCGGGTCTCGTCCGAGGAGATCACCACCTTGAAGCCCCGGGCGAGGGTCCAGAACAGCTCCAGCACCGAGATGTCGAACGACAGCGAGGTGACGGCAAGCCAGGTACCCGGCGCGGTGCCGATGCGGTCGTCCATGCCAGTGAAGAAATTCGCTACATTGCGATGCTCGACCATCACCCCCTTGGGACGCCCGGTCGATCCGCTGGTATAGATCATATAGGCAATGTCATCGGGGCCGACACCGCTTTCCGGATTCGTCACCGGCGCCGTGGTCAGCCGGCCATCGGTGTCGAGTTCCAGAAGCTGCACGTTCCCCGGCATGCGCGCGGCAAGCGCGGATTGGGTCACGATGACCGGGCAGGCGCTGTCCTCGGCGAAAAGCGCCAGCCGTTCGGCGGGATAGGCCGGATCCATCGGAACATAGGCGCCGCCCGCCTTCTGAATCGCCAGCGCGCCGATCACCAGATCGGGGCCTCGGCGGGTGGACAGCCCGACCAGCGTGCCCGGCCCGACGCCCATGTCGCGCAGCACATGCGCGGCGCGATTGGCCCGCTCGTTCAGCTGGGCATAGGTCAGCCGGGTGCCCTCGAAAGCCAGAGCCGGGGCATCCGGCGCCTGCGCCACCCGGGCCTCGAACGCGGTATGGACCATGACGCTGCGGTCATGCGGCTTTTCGGTCGCGTTCCAGCGGTAGAGCGCGGCCTCCCGCTCGTCCGGGGTCAGCCCGGGCAGATCGGCCAGATCGGTGTCCGGCGCCGCACCGGCAAGCGCATCGGCAATATAGGCCAGGCGCGCGGCCAGACGCTGCGCCGCCTCGGCCGCCAGCCGGGCCGCATCGTATTGCATCCGGCCCGGCGTCAGCGTCACCACGCTGCCCCCGACCGGCGGCCCGTCGGACAGCGCGACCGGCGGCACCTGCAACGCGGCAAGGCCGCTGTCGCGCGTCATCAGATCGAGCGGCCAGCCCGTCGCCGGCACCGCCATGGCCTGTGTGACCGCCGCCACCGCACTACCGATCGGACCGGCCGTCATCCGCAGCGGCTCCCACGCCGCCAGATAGCCGGGCAGTCCCGGTGCGGCACGGGCCAGATCCGCGGCCTCTGCCCCCAGCGCGCGCAACGCGGCCAGAGCAAGCACCGGGGTGCCATGGGCCGGCAGCGCGATCTCCCGCCAGTCTTCCGGCCGATCCGAGCCGCCGGCGGCAAGCTGCAACGGCGCCAGCCCGGCCAGCGCCTTGCGCAAGGCACCTTCGCGCGGGGCCACCGCCGCCAGCGCCGCCGTCAACCCCGCAGCCTCTGGCGCCGTCAGCAGCGGCAACGCCGCCGCCGTCACCGTCGAGGGGCAGACCGGCAGTCCCTTCGTCTGGCAGGACAGCCGGTTCAGCCGCACGGCCCCGGTCGCGCAGGCGACGATCAGCCCCTCGGGCGAGGCGGACAACACCGTGCCCGGCGCCGCAGCCCCTTCGGCCGGATCGGCCGTGCCAACGTTCAGCACCCGCGTTCCGGTATTGATCTTGGCCGTGGTCAGCGGGTTCCAGTAGCGCCCGTGATCCAGCGCGCGCACCAGCCGCACCACGGCCTCGGCCGGCTGGCCGAAGTCGATCCGGCCCATGGCCGCCGGGCGGTCGGCGCGCAGATGCAGATGCCGCGGTCCCCCGGCCTGCGGGCGCGGCACGATCCCGGTCTCGATCTGCGTCACCACCGCCGGAAAACTCTCCAGCCCCGCCTCGAAGCAGCGGGTATTCAGCGTCAGCGCGGTTTCGCCGGGCGCGATATCGAAGCGCCGCTCTTCGAGAACGCGGCCTTCGTCCACGCCGCCCTCGATCAGATGCCAGGTGATGCCATGGCCCGTCTCGCCCGCCAGCAAGGCCCAGACCGGCGCATTCAGCCCGGCATGGGCGGGCAGCGGCCCGTCATGGAAGTTCACCGCCCCCCTGCGGGCGCGGGCCAGCAGGCCGGGCGGCAGAACCGTAAGGTTTGCCACGGAAAACAGCCAGTCCGCCACCGGAAGATCGGCACCGTAGCCTGCCACGGTCAGGCCGCGCCCCTCGGCCCAGCGCCGGACCTCGGGCGCGCGGGTGACGACGGCGGCGATGGAATGGCCGCGCGACAGCAGGATTTCCCCGCACTGGCTGGTCAGGCTTTCATTGCCGATCAGGATCGCCGAAAACGCCGAAAAACTCATGAGTCACGTCCTTTCCCCGCGATTGCGGGGCCAATGGGGGGATGCGCGTTCCCTTGGGATCGAAAGGCGTGGCGCAGGTGATGCGCCATCAGGTCGCGCAGGTAGAACGGCGGATCCTGCCGGTCCCTGCGCTGGACCATCAGCCGCAGCCGCCACAGCCCCCCGGCCGATGCCGCGGCCAGGGTTGCAAGGGCGGCGGTCGCGCGACCGTGGTTCTTGGTGAAGCAATGCAGCCGGGAATCGAGCCAGAAGCCGGGAATCCGCGTCCAGGTCTTCATCCCCGTCGAGGCAGAGCCGATATGTGCGACCCGGCTTTCCACCACATAGTCGGTCGGCCAGCCCGCCCGCGCCGCACGGCGGCAAAGGTCGGTTTCCTCGAAATACAGGAAAAAGGTCTCGTCGAAGAGGCCGATCCGGTCCAGCACATCCTGCCGCATCATCAGGCTGGCGCCGGCCAGCCAGTCGACCCGTGTCGTCTGCGCGGGGATCGGCGGCGCCACGATCCAGCGCGACAGCAGGCGCGACACCAGACCCAGCCGCAGATTGCCCTCGAATTCGGAGGCGACGGAGGGAAAGCGAAAGGCGGTGCAATGCGGCGCGCCCTCGGGCCCGTGGATATAGCTGCCGGCAAAGCCGGTGGCGGGGTGCCCTTGCAGATGCTGCAACAGTGCACGGATCGCATCTTTTGCCGGAAAGGCGTCGGAATTCAGCAGATAGACATAATCGGGTTTCGATCCGTCGGGCAGGCCGGCGCGGATGCCATGGTTGTTTCCCGCACCAAAGCCGCCGTTGCGACCCGCTTGCAGCACGCGCACCCGTTGCGGCCCGCCGTCCCAGCCGCGCGCGACCACCTCATCCGCCAGCCGCTCGAACGAGCCATCGCCCGAGGCGTTGTCAACGATCACCAGCGCGCCGTCGACCCCCTCGAGGGCGGCCAGCGCCGCCTCGGCCGAGCGCAGCGTCATCTCCGGTGTGCGCCAGTTCAGGATCACCGTCAGGAGTTTCGGAGTCCCGGTCATGCGGCGGCCGTCGTCATGGCAATCACCCGGGGCGCCGACCCTTCGGCCGCGGCGATCGCGGTCTTCAGCCGCGCCGCCATGACCCGGACATTCGGCTCCAGCACCATCGAATCGTGATCTCCCGGCACCTCGATCACCTCCAGTTGCGGCGCGAAGGGTGCAAGCTGGTTGTCGGCAAAGACATACTCCCTGGCCCGGCTGACCCAGCGCCCGCCCGATACCTTCCAGTGCAGATCGAGCGGCGGGCGGAACAGGATCGTCGCCCCCTCGCGCCGGGCCAGCGTGAAGCCGGGCAGCGCGGCACGGAAGGCGGCCTCGATGGCGGCGTTATGGAAGCCGCCCTCCTCGCCGGCCTGCGCCGGGGCCTGACCCTGCCGCCGCTTCCAGTCGCGCCGCGCCCGCGCCCATTCGACCAGATAACCCGGCCCCCTGGCCCGCAGTTCGGCGAATTTGATCAGCGTCTTGTCCAGCCGCGTCAGCGCGGGCCGCATCGGCAACGGCGTGTCGAGCAGTGTCAGCAGCGACACCACCTCGCCGGCCTCTTCCAGCTGCCGCGCCATTTCCCAGGCGATCAGGCCGCCGCCCGAAAAGCCCCCGATCAGATAGGGGCCACGCGGCTGCACCTGCCGGACCTCGGCGATGTAATCCCGCGCGGCCTCGGCAAAACTCTGGTGCGGGGTGTCGTCGCCGTGCAGGCCGCGTGCCTGAAGGCCGTAGAACGGCCGGTCATGGCCCAGAAGCTGGGCCAGATGCCGCAGGTTCAGGACATTCCCGAACATGCCCGCGACCAGGAAGAATGGCGTCTTCGGCCCGCCTTCACCCTGATGCATCGGCACGAGGTGGGTAAAGCGCCGCTGCGGCCGGGCCGGAACCGGCGCGCCGGGCAAGGCCGGCGTGTCGGGCGCAACGCCGGTCTGGCCGGCGATCAGCGCGGCGCAGGCGGCGATGGTCGGCGCCTCGAACAGGATCGAGATCGGAAATTCCACCCGGAAAGCCTTTTTCACCATGGCGAACAGGCGCACGGCGATCAGCGAATGCCCGCCCAGGTCAAAGAAACTGTCCTCCATCCCCACTTGCCCCACGCCAAGCAGCTCCTGCCAGAAGCCGGTCAGGGTGCGTTCGATGTCGTTTCGCGGAGCGACATAATCGGTGTCGAGATCGGGGCGCGCAAAGCTGGCGCCTTCGGGGCGGGCAGCCTCGGCCACGACCGCGGTCTGGCGGATCAGCATCGGCAGGTCGAGCGACGAGACGATGACCTGCGCCGCCGGCAGCATCAGCGCGCGGGCAAAGGCTTCGGCCCCCTCCTCGGGGCGGATGCCCTGACGGAAGGCGGCGAGCAGCCGCTCTTCGGCCGGAGACATCGGCTTTTCTGTGCCCTCGTCAAGCTCCAGCGCCCGGGGATCGGGCGCGGGGAAGGCAAGCGTGCCCTCCAGCCGGCGCACGGTGAAGCCGGAAATCTCGACGCAGACCTCGCCCGAGGGCGTGGCAAGGGTGATGTCGAAGACCGCCATCGCCCGGTCGGCGGTATTGGCGGCGGCATTGCGGATATGGCTGACGATATCGGCCGGAACCGGGCGCCAGACCTGCATCCGGGCATAGGAGACCGGCACCCAGAGATGATCGTTGCGATAGCCGCCGATCAGCTCCATCGCCCAGCCGGTGGCCAGATCCATCAGCGCCGGGTGCAGCCGCCAGCCCTGCGCCGGTTCGGCGGCAAAGGCCGCGGGCAGCCGCAGCCGCGCCAGGCCTTCGGTGGCGCCATGTGCCCGGCTGGCCAGCACGCGCCAGCGCGGGCCAAAGGCCAGATGCACCTCTTGCGGGCTGACCAGCCCCTCGCCGGCCTCGGGCGCGGGAAGGCGCGCGGCGACGGCCAGGGGATCCGTCCGCGGCGCCGGCGCGGTCAGCGGCAGGAGGCGCGCGGTCGCATGGGTCTGCCAGCCGCGGCGGCCCTGGGCCGCGACCTCGGACTGCACCTCGAACCCGTAGCCCTCGTCGCTGCGGGTCAGCCGCACCCGGACGGGGCGACGTTCGCCATCCGCCACGTCGAGGGCGCGCAGGAAGGTCAGGTCGCGCAGATCGAATCCGCCGGCCTCGCCCTGCGCGGCCCAGGCCTCGGCCGCCAGTTCCAGATAGCCGGTGCCGGGAATCAGCGCCTGACCGGCCGCCGTGCGATGGCCGTCCAGCACCCAGCGGGCATTGGAATAGGTGGCGTGGAACACCCGGTTGCCACGGGCATCGAAGCCGGCCTCGTCCAGCATCGGCAGCGCCAGCGGAACCCGGAGGGCCTGCGGCCGGCCGATCCGGTCGGCCAGGCTTTCGGCCGCCATGCCGACACCCTGCCAGATCCCCCAGTTCAGCGCCACGACGCGGGTTTTCCCGCCGGCCCGCGATTTCGCGAAAGCGTTCAGATATTCGTTCGCGGCGACGTAATCGACCTGCCCCGCCGGGCCGGTGACGGTGGAGGTGGAGGCGAACAGCACCATCAGCGCGGCCGACCCGTCGGGGAACAGCCGGTCCAGCACCTGGGTGCCATGCAGTTTCGGCGCGAAGACCTCCTCCACCTCGGCCGGCGTCTTGGTCAGCAGTGGTCCGTCGGCCACCACGCCCGCGGCATGGATCACCGCATGGACGGGGCCGAACCGCCTCATCCCCGCATCCCGCGCGGCCTGCATCTCGACCACATTCGCGACATCGGCCTGGGCGATCTGGATTTCGCCGCCCAGCGCCTCCAGCCGCTGCAACGCGAGAATGCGGCGCGAGACGGCATCGGAAGGGTCGTGCTTGGCCAGATAGGCCCGCCAGAGATCGCGCGGCGGCAAGGCGCCGCGGGCGATCAGGGTGATCTTCACGCCATGGCGGCGAATCAGATCCTCTGCCACGGTCAGACCGATCCCGCCGAAGCCGCCGGTGATCAGGACATGGGCGCCCTGCGGCAGGTCGATCCGGCCCTCGGGCAGGGCCACGGGCTTCACCCCGGACTCGTAGCGCCGCTCGCCGCGCAGGGCGGCGGCGGCGCCGCCTTCGGACAGCGCCTCTTCCAGCGCGGCGACAGCCAGACGCCCGGCATTGCCGCGACCGAGGTCGAGGTCCAGCACCGCAAAGGTCACGCCCGGCAATTCCTTGCCGGCCACGCGGACCGGACCCATCACCATCGCCTTTTCGGGACAGGCCAGTCTTTCGCCCTTCACCTGTGCGGCCCCGGTCGTCAGCACCGTGACCTTCACCGGACGGGGCAGGTTTTCCTCGGCCATGGCCTGCGACAGGAACAGCAGCGACCAGAACCCCTGTTCGATGTTGCGGTGCAGGAAGCTCGACCCCGGGCGGAAGGTCTCGCGCGCCGTGACCAGCCAGCCGTGCAGGATGCGCGACGGCGCCAGATCCCGCGCCACGAGGTCGCGCAGCAAAAGGTCATAGCCGTCGCGCCCGCGTTCGGGCGCAAGGACGTAGCCGCCCTCGCCATCCCGGGCAAAGGCATCGCCCGCCCGGACGGTGACGACGCGGTGGCCCGCCGCCTTCAGGCGCTGGATCGCGGCGGCGCAGACGCCCTCGGCATCGGCATCGGCGAAGACCAGCCAGGTTTCCGCCGCGCTCTCAGGCAGGTCGTCAAGATCGAACCCCGCGGTCGCCGGGCGCCAATGCATGCGCCAGCCCCAGCGGGAAAGATCGGCGATCCGCTCGGGCGCCGCCTCTTCCGGCGCCGCGGCGGCAACCCCGGGTTCGATAAAATAGGCCTTCTTCTGGAAGGCATAGGCCGGCAGAGGCACGCGGTTCCTGCGCGCGCCCCCCCAGATCGGCGCCCAGTCAAGGGTGACGCCGCAGGCCCAGAGCCGGGCGATGCTGGCGACATGCCAGGCGTCGTCGGCCATCCGCTGTTCGGGGTGGCGCAGCGCCGGGATCACCTGCCCGGCGGGCACGCCATTCGCCTGGGCCAGCGACGACAGCGCCCGGCCCGGCCCCATTTCCATGTAGATCCGCCCGGGCACCGCCATCAACGTCGCCATGCAGGACTGGAAATCCACGGTATTGCGCAGATGACGGACCCAGTAGTCGGGATCGGTCGCCTCTGCCGCCGAAAGCGGCTGGCCGGTGCGGTTCGAAATGATCGGCAGCCGGGGCGGGTTCAGCGGGATCGCGCGCAGATAGTCGCCGAAAGCCTTGAGGATCGGCTCCAGCATGCGCGAATGCGCCGCGATGTCGATGGCGATGCGCTGGGTTTCCACGCCTTCCGCCGCCAGCGTCGCGGCCAGCGTCTTCAGCGCCGCATCGGGGCCGGAGACGACGCAGAGACCGGGCGCATTCACCGAGGCCATGTCGAGATCGCCGGTCAGCCGCGGGCGCAGATCCGCCTCGGCCATGGGCACCGACAGCATGCCGCCCGCCGGCACGCTGTCGAACAGCCGCCCGCGCAGATGGACAAGGCCGATGCAATCCTCGAACCCCATCACGCCCGCCAGCGCGGCGGCGGTGTTCTCTCCCATCGAATGGCCGACCAGCGCGGCGGGCACGACGCCCCAGCTTTCATACAGCTTCGCCAGCGCATATTCGGTGATCATGATCAGCGGCAGTTGCACGCTGGGCTTCTTCAGCGCCGCGTCCGCGGCCGCCTCGGCCCCCGGCCCGGGCAGCCAGAGCGCGCGCAGGTCATAGTCGAGCTTCGGCTCCAGCACGGCAAGGCCACGGTCCATCCAGTCGGCGAAGACCGGCTCGGTCTCGTAGAGGTCGCGCGCCATGCCGGCAAATTGCGCCCCGCCGCCGGGGAACATGAAGACGATTTCGGGCGTCTCGGTCAGCCGGTCGTGGCTGAACACCCGCCGCGGATCGGCGCCTTCCAGCAGGCTCGCGGCTTCCTCATGGCTTTCGGCCACGATCACCCGCCGCTTGTCAAAGGCGCGGCGGCCCTCCTTCAGCGTCCAGGCCACATCGGCCAGCGGCTGTTGGGGATGGGCGCGCAGATGCGCGGCCAGGCGGGCCGCCTGCGCATCGAGCGCCGCCCGCGACCGCGCCGACAGGACCAGCGGCTGGAACGGCCAGTCCGATGCCTCGGACGCCGGCCGCGCCGGCGCCTCTTCCAGCACGGCATGGGCATTGGTGCCGCCGACGCCAAGGGAGTTCACGCCTGCGCGCAGTACCGGCGCCTCCCAGTCGCGCAGCACGTCGTTCACCCGGAAGGGCGAGGTTTCAAAGTCGATCGCGGGGTTCGGCGCCTCATAGCCAAGGCTGGGCGGCAACTGCCGGTGGTGCAGCGACAGCGCGACCTTGATCAGCGAGGCCACGCCCGCCGCGGTGTCGAGATGGCCGATGTTGGTCTTGACGCTGCCGATGCGGCAGGTGCCCACGGCATCGGTGGTTTCCCGAAAGGCATTGGTCAGGGCGGCAACCTCGATCGGGTCGCCGAGATAGGTGCCGGTGCCATGGCATTCGACATAGGAAACCGTCTCGGCGCTGACGCCGGCCAGCATCTGCGCCTCGGCGATGCAGGCCGCCTGCCCGTCGACCGAAGGCGCCAGATAGCCGGCCTTCGCCGCGCCGTCGTTGTTGATGGCCGATCCCTTGAGGATCGCCCAGATATGGTCGCCGTCGCGGATCGCGTCGCTGGCGCGCCGCAGCACCACGCAGCCCGCGCCCGAGCCGAAGACCGTGCCTTGCGCGCGATGGTCGAAGGCATGGCAATGGCCGTCGGGCGACAGGATTTCGCCTTCCTCGAACAGATAGCCGCGGCCCTGCGGCAGTTCGATGGTCACGCCGCCCGCCAGCGCCATGTCACATTCGCCCGACAACAGGGCCTGCGCCGCGAAATGCACCGCGACAAGCGAGGTGGAGCAGGCGGTCTGCACGTTGATCGACGGGCCCTTCAGGTCGAAGATGTTCGACACCCGGGTGGCAAGGAAATCCTTGTCGTTCCCGGTATGGCGCAGCAGGAACATGCCCGTCTGCTCGACCAGATCGCGGTTCGAGCAGAGATTGAAATAGAAATACGATCCCATGCCGCAGCCGGCATAGACGCCGATCGCGCCGGGGAATTTCTCCGGCGGATGGCCGGCGTCCTCCAGCGCCTCCCAGGCGACCTCGAGGAAATTGCGGTGCTGGGGGTCGAGGATCGCCGCCTCCTTCGGCGAGAAGCCGAAGAACTCGGCGTCGAAGTCCTTGAACCCGTCCAGCACGGCGGCGGCCGGAACATAGTTCGCCCGCCGCATCCGCGCGGGGCTTTCGCCGTTTGCCAGCAACTCGTCGGCCGACAGCACGCGCATCGACTCGACCCCCTGACGCAGGTTCTGCCAGTACTGCGCCACATCGGGCGCGCCGGGCAGATGCGCGGCCATGCCGACAATCGCGATGTCGGTCGTGCTCACGCCTGGGAACTTCGGATCTGTCACTGTCATCGTATCGTCCTGAGACCTGTCGGCGGATACGGTGGCCATGGCAGGAACTGCCGCGAACCCGCTGTCCGACCATAGAAATCTACCGCAAAATCCGCTTTCCCGATACCCTGTGCGGACCCGCCGGACCATCTTGTCGCAGATGTCGACAATGCCACGCTCATGCCACAAAGGGGCCGCGAATGCAGGGGGAATAGGGCAGTCGTCGGTTCACATCTTCGCCGGTGACGGCCCGGGCCGGTCCGATTGTTGCGACAAACGCGGCAATCGGCGCCTGCCGGCAGGCGGATCCGGGGTCAGATCAGCCCCCGCGTCCCCCCGCCGATGCCCGCGGCCACCCGGGCGGCCAGCACCCGGGTCTTGCGGGCCTGGCGCAGGGTCTCGGCATGCCCGAGAAGTGCCCCGGCCATCAGCCAGGTCAGCGGCACCAGCGTCGCATTGGGCAGCAGGTCGGCCAGGTTGCAGCCGAAGATCAGCGCCACCGCCGCGACCTGGGGCGTGATCACCGCCCCGCGCGAAAGCGCCTCGCGCGACAGAAGCCAGAGCGGCAGGCAGAACAGCCCGAACTCCGCCACATATCCGAGCCAGCCGAACTGCCCGATCTGGATGATCCATGCGCCATCGGCGACGGTGATGGTGCGCCCGGTGACGGGATCGTGGATGAAGTTGCGCGCATAGCCGCCCCAGCCAAACCACGCCCGCTCTGCCGCCCGCGCCAGCAGATCCTCCTCGTTCATCAGGCGGAACTGCAAGGACCAGGCCCGGTCCTCGCTGAGCCCGCCCACGAACCGGACCATCGCATCGACGGGCACCATATGCGCGCCGCGCAGCAGCGGATAGGCCATGACGATCACGGCCAGAACCGAAGCGGCATGGATCTGCCATCGCGGCGGAACAAGGAAGATCAGCGGCACCGCAAGCAGCGCATAGGCGGCCGGGCTGAAGGACTTGGCCATGTAGAGCGCAAAACCAAGCCAGAGCATCGTGGCCAGCTGGCGCGGGCGCGCCTCGGCCGGCCCCTCGCGCAGGAAGAAGGCGGAGGCGGCGAAACACATGAAGGCAAAGAAGGCCAGCCACAGCCCGTGCGGCATGAAGACCATCGGGCGATAGCCGCCGAAGCGGATCGTCTGGTTGAAGTCGTGCTGGTAATAGCCGTAGATCCAGCGGTTCAACTGCGGCGACAGCCGCGCCTCAAGGATCATCGGCACGGAATAGATCAGCCCCGCCACCACCAGCGCGCGCAGAAGATCGCGCATCGCCTCGGGCGTGGCGAGATCGCGGCGCGCAAGAAACATCGGCAGCACATAAAGCGCCTGGGTCGCAACCACGGCCACGCTGTCGTAAAGCCGCATGCCGGTGATGTCCTCGCCGAACACGATGGGGATGGGATCGGCATTGGTCAGCACCGTGACGAAGGGCGCCACCACGAACAGCACCAGCAGGATCCGCGCGGTCCAGCTTTCCGGCAGGATCTGCAATCGCTTGTGCAGATGGAACGTGGTGATCAGTGCCGCCGCGAAGACCGGCAGCGTATCCTTGTCGAAATCGGGCACGACGGGAAAGTTGATCACCGTCCGCGGCGGCAGGAACATATAGGCGCCCAGCACCGTCCAGATCAGCGCGCGGCCCATGTCCAGACGGTTGTAGAGCCACCAGACCACGAAGGGCCAGGCCAGCAGGACCGCATAGGCAAAGGGATTCGGGCTGATCAACGCAAGCGGCTCGACTGGGTTTTTCCCAGCCATAGCACGGATCGGGGCACCGGGCCACGATGGCCGGCGCGGAAACAGTCTGTTCGCGGCCGCCTGCGCCGTCGCGGCAACGCCGAATTTCTGCTAGGTTGGGGTCGTTTGCTTCGGGAAAGACCGCCGTGATGTTCCATTTCGACCAGACCGAGATTGCCCTGACCCATCCCGACCGTACGGGGCTGATGGCCGAGGTCGCGCGCCGCTTTGCCGCGCGCAGGGGATTTGCCCTGGCAACGATCAACCTCGACCATCTGGTAAAGCTTGGCCGGGACCCGGCCTTCCGCACCGCCTATGCCGCGCAGGATATCGTCGTGGCCGACGGCAATCCGATCGTCTGGCTGTCGCGGCTGGCGGGGCGGCCGGTGGAGCTGATCCCGGGGTCGGACATGGTGCTGCCGCTGGTGCGCGCCGCCACCGCGGCCGGCCTGCCGGTCTCGATACTGGGCGCGACCGACGCGGCGCTGCGGGGCGCGGCGGCGGCGCTGTCGCGCGAGGTGCCGGGCTTTCGCGAGGGCGCGCTGATCGCGCCGCCGATGGGATTCGACCCGGCCGGCCCCGCCGCCCGCGCCGCGCTGGAAGAGATCGCGGGCCATGGGCCGGGCCTCTGCCTCATCGCGCTCGGCGCGCCGAAGCAGGAGCGTTTCGCGGCCCTCGGCCGGCATATCGCGCCGGAGGTGGGTTTTGCCTCGGTGGGTGCAGGCGTCGAATTCCTGTCGGGCCACCAGACCCGGGCGCCGGAATGGGTGCGCAGGATCGCGATGGAATGGCTGTGGCGGGCCCTGTCTGCGCCGCGGCGGCTGATGCCGCGCTACGCCAGTTGCCTTGCCATCCTGCCGGGCCAGGCGCTGGCCGCCCTGCGCCAGCGGCGGGCCTGACCCGCGGCCCGACTGCAGCCCGCGATCCGGCCTACTTGTATTCGATCAGCCCCCTGCGGCGCCTGCGCAGCCGGTCAGTCCAATAGCCCAGGACGCCGATCGCCTCTGGCAGCTTGCCCAGCACGGTGAAGACCGCCGCCTCAAGCCCCGCGTGCCGCTCGGCCCGCCAGCGCCAGGCCAGACGCGCCATTTGCAGCGGCCAGAGCAGGATGAGCAGGAAGCCGGCCGGATGCACCAGCCCCGCAACCAGCGCGGCCAGCGGCACGCCCAGACCCCAGATCAATGCCCGCCGCGTCTCGGCCACCCAGTGGCGTTCCGGCCCGGCCCCATGCAGCGCCGCACCTTCGGCAAAGGCATGGCCGGCCCGGCGCGACCGCTGCCACCACTGTGCGGCGCGCGTCATCGCCGCATCGTGCAGCGTCATCTCGGCATCTATGCGCCAGATCTCGCCGCCCGCGCGCGCCAGCCGCAGGCAGAGTTCCGGCTCCTCTCCGGCGATCAGATCCTCGCGATAGCCGCCTTCGGCCAGCACCGGCGCCAGCCGCATCAGCGCATCGCCGCCGCAGGCACGCGCCCCGCCGACCGGTGTGTTCCATTCCCGGTCGCAAAGCCGGTTCCAGACCGAGGCCTCGGGATGGCGCTCACGCCGGCGGCCGCAGACCACCACGGCCCGGGGATGCGCGGCCATCGCCGCCTGCGCGGCGGCAAGCCAGCCCGGTTGCACCTCGCAATCGCCATCGACCAACTGCACGAAATCCGCGCGCGGCGCCCCGGCCAGTCGCGACAGACCGGCATTGCGTGCCCGCGCGGCCGTGAAGGGCAGTCGCATGTCCAGCGCGACCACTTCGGCCCCCGCCGCTTCTGCCGCAGCGACCGAGCCATCGGTCGAGCCGGAATCAACATAGACCAGCCTGCGCACCCGCCCCGACAGCGAGGCGAGACAAGCCACCAGCCGCGCGCCTTCGTTGCGGCCGATGACGACCGCATCGACGATTTCCGGCCGGGATGCCGCAGGTTCCATGGCCACGATCCTGCGGTGCAGGACTGTTGCTGTCCAGCCCCTTCGCAACTGCAGCAAAGGACCGGCCGCTCTTTCTTTTTCGTCAAAGATCTGGTAAACAGAAAGCTCTGGGCGGGGGCCCGGAACGAAGAAGCAGACATGCGGCCGATGGCCGCGCGGTCATGTTGTCGTCGATCCGGGGCAGACTCCGCTGCAAGGCGGACAGATCGGATTTCCGCCGGTGGTCGTTTGGCTGCCCGTGCAACAGAGGCCCGCTGGACACATGGACGGACACAATATCTGGGGGCCCGATGGGTTTCGCACTCGAACGGATGGGCGAATCATGATGTCGGGCGAAGATGACACCCGCCGCGGCAAACCCGTCGCGACCGCGCGTCCGGGGCATGTCTCGCTGTTTCGCCCGGGCCAGAGGCTGCCGGGCGATACCGTGACGCTGGATCAGCGCACCGGCCGCGAAGTCTTCATGACCCCGGTTTCCTTCGCGCCGCTGAATTCGGCCAAGGTCTGGGAATCGATCACCGAACTGACGCCGGACGTCGACCGGCTGGCGGGAAACGGATTGTTCCTCGATGCCGAACAGCACCCCGTCGCCCGGACCTTCGACATGCTGCGCACCCGTCTGTTGCAGGGCATGGCCAAGCATGGCTGGACGCGGGTGGCCGTCACCTCGCCCACCCATGGCTGCGGCAAGAGCTTCGTCGCCGCCAACCTTTCGCTGTCGCTGGCGCGGCTGCCGTCCTGCCGGACCGTGCTGCTGGATCTGGAACTGCGGGCGCCGCATCTGGCCGGATTGTTCAACCAGAAGGACGCGGCGCCGATCTCCGACTTCCTGTCCGGCGACCAGCCGCTCGAGGCGACCTTCCGCCGGATCGGGCGCAATCTCGCGCTGGGGCTGAACGGAGAGCCGATCGCCCTGGCGGCGGAAACCCTTCAGGATCCGGAATTCGGCAAGGCGCTGGAAGCGTTGCGCGACCTTCTGCAACCCGATCTCGTGGTGATCGACACGCCGCCTGCGCTCGCCTCTGACGATGTGATCGCATTGGCCGGGCAGATCGACGCCGTGCTGCTGGTGACGGACGGCACCCGCACCTCGCCGGCCGAGATCAGCGAATGCGAACGGCTGTTCGACGGCCGCATCCCGCTTCTGGGGGTGGTCCTGAACCGGGCGCAGGACATGACGCCCGGCCGCCGCCGGTTTGGCCGTCGCTGAGGGCAGGACATGGGACAAATCCAGACCATCGAAGACCTGCTGGGGTTTCTGAAACGGCGCGTATGGCTGATCCTGGCCGTGGCGCTGATCGGGGCTTCGGTTGCGGCGATCATCGCCAAGTCCCGCTCCGATGTCTACGAGGCCTCGGCGGCGATTCAGGTGCAGGGGCCGCAGGTCGGCGACAACGAGGGCACCAGTTCGGCCCGGGTGTTGCAGTCGATCGAACAGCGGCTGACCACGCGCGAGGCGCTGCTCGCAATGATCGGGCGTCACAATCTTTATGCCGACCTGCCGAACCTGTCGGACGACCAGAAGATCGGGCTGCTGCGCCACGTCATCAGTTTCCAGGGGGTGGAGGCGATCGGCAATGCCCAGTTCGGCGCCCCCACGCAGCTTTCGGCGATCATCGTCACCGCCCGCGCGGGTGAGGCCGAGATGGCCGCGCGGATCGCCAACGATCTTGCGCAGGGGATTCTCGACATGTCCTCGGCCGGCCAGATGGACCGCGCGAACGACACCTATGTCTTCTACGCCGAAGAGATGGATCGTCTGACCGCTGCGATCACGGCGCTTGAGGCAAAGATCGCCGATTACAAGAATGCGAATGAAGCTGCCCTGCCCGCGGTCGCCAATGCGCGGCAGCAGGAGTTGATCAGCGTCGAATCCGATCTGCGCGGCCTCGACCAGCAGCTTGTGGCCCTGCAGGAGGAACAGCGCCAGCTTTCGACCCGCGGTGACTTGCGCGCAACCGAGCGGCGGAGGCTGCAGGAACTGGACGGCCAGATCGCCGTGCTGACCGAACAGAGATCCGCCCTGTCGGCGCGCCGGGACGAATTGTCCGCCGACATCGCCCGCCTGCCCGAGGTGGAACGCGGGCTGGCCGGGATGGAGCGCGATCTGGACCAGTTGCAAAGCAGTCTTGGCGTGGTCACGGGCAAGGTGACGGAGGCTGAAACCACGCTGCGGCTGGCCGAACGCCAGCAAGGCCAGCGGTTCGCCCTGCTGGACCGCGCGGTGGCGCCGGAATGGCCGACGGGGCCCAGCGGCCGCAAGCTCTTTGCCGCCGGCACCATCGCCAGCCTGCTGGCCGGTCTGGCCCTGGCCTTCTTGCTGGATCTGATCTTTCCGGTGGTACGCACCTCGGCGCAGATGGAACGGCAGATCGGTCTGCGCCCGGTTGTGGCCATTCCGGAAATCGACTTTCCGGCCGCTGGCCGGCGCCGGCGCCCGCGAGCGCCCGCCATGGCCCGGATGCCGGCGCTGCCACCCGCCGTCCTGATCTCCGGCGCGCTGACCATGGTGCTGATGGCTGCCGCCGCATTGACCTGAACCGGTATTCCACGGCTGGACAGAGACATAAAGGGCCGCACCTTCCGGGCGGCCCTTTTTCGTGTTCGCTTGCGCTCCGCTTCTTCCGGCGCTCCGGATCATCGGCGGCCGTAGGCGTGGAAAAAGCCCGCCCCGCAGCGGCGGGGCGGGCCTTTCTTCGCATCCGTT
This sequence comes from Rhodobacter sp., assembly GCA_039808125.1. GTDB lineage: Bacteria > Pseudomonadota > Alphaproteobacteria > Rhodobacterales > Rhodobacteraceae > Pseudogemmobacter. The sequence continues at coordinate 43,190 of JBDHSO010000009.1, forward strand.
CCGCGCCGGCCTGCCGCGACCAGCCTGATGCCTCAGCAGCCGGTCCCCTTCAGGACCACGCCCACGGTCCGCGCCAGAATGCGCAGGTCGCCCGGCAGCGACAGTTCGCTGTCATAGGTGGCATCGTACTCCGCCCGCGCCTCGAAGGTGGTGCGGTTGCGGCCTGCCGTCTGCCAGAGGCCGGTGACGCCGGGCCGCAGCCGGTAATAGGCCGTTCCGGGATACATCGACTGCTGGTTCAGCATCATCGGGCGCGGCCCGACCAGGCTCATGTCGCCCCGCAGGACGTTCCAGAGCTGCGGCAGCTCGTCCAGCGACGACCGGCGCAGGAAATGGCCGAACCGCGTCACCCGCGGGTCGTGGCGCAGCTTTTGCGTGCTGTCCCATTCGGCGCGGGCCTCCGGATTGGCGGCGAGATATTCCACCATCCGCTGATCGGCATCCGTAACCATCGAGCGCAGCTTCCACATCCGGAAGGTCCTGCCGCCCCGGCCGACGCGCGCCTGGGTATAGAAGGGACTGCCGCCTTCCCGCGCGACCAGCAGGGCCAGCGCGCCCACGACGGGCAGAACGACCGGCATGGCGGCGAGGATCGCCGTCACGTCCAGCACGCGTTTGAACAGGCGCCTGTAGGCGCCTCCCCCCGTGCTCATGGTGGGATCGGCGTCCCGCGCCCCGGGGGCGCGGTCCTCGGTCAATGACATGCCCACGACTACACCGCGCGGCGGCGGCGGAAAGCTGATGCTCATTGTCAGCGATCCGTAAACTGGCAGGTCTGTTTCAGATCGTCATAGCGTTCCGCAGCGGTCGAAACCACCGCGAAGGCACGGTCCTTGATGCGCGTTTGGCAGCACATGACTAGCACTCGAATAGAACGCCCCCAGCAGCCATTTTATCGGATCCGCGGGTGTCTTGACCACGGGGAACCTGTGGCAATCCACGACCCTTAATCACGATTACGCAACGTTTACCCCTGATTCCGGCAACTTCACGAACAGAGCGATCCGGGCGCGTTAACAATCACACGCCCAGCGTGCAAAGGCAGATCTCCGCTCAATCGACGACCAGAAGTGATTCGTCGGGCGGATGGAAAAGCTGCGGCATGCAGCCGCACCGACGACCGCAGCGCGACTGTTTCCGAAACGAAAACAATCCTTAGCGAATAAGGGAGTTGCGCGAGGTTGCGGCGAGGACGAAGCCGAACATGCCGCAGATGCCGGCGGTGACATAGGCGATCATGGCGGTCAGCAGCGAATGCCCGGCCAGAACCGAAACGGTCAGCGAAAGGCCACCGCTCAGGATCGATGCAATAACAAGTCCTGCCAACATGATCGACACCACGACAAAAACTATCATTGCGCGATATTGTGCTCATTCGCGCGACATTTCCAGATGCCAACACCGTTTTGCATCAGAATTGTTAATAAAGTGCGAATGCAGACGCCACAACCGCAGGCGGCGCCGATCACGGCGGAATCATGCCGGGTCCTGCCAGCGGAACGGCCGCGGCGCATCGGCCAGCAGCGGCGCGACCCTGTCCTTGTCCGACAGGATCGGCGCGGCGACGCCCCAGTCGATGCCGATCTCGGGATCGTCCCAGCGCACGGCACCGTCATGCCCGGACGAATAGAGTTCCGAGCATTTGTACTGGACCTCCGCCTCGTCGGTCAGGGTCACGAAACCATGAAGAAACCCCCGGGGCACCAGAAGCTGCCGCCCGTTTTCGGCCGTCAGTTCCACGGCGACCCAGCGGCCGAAGCGCGGGCTGCCGTCGCGAAAGTCGACCGCTACATCAAGGATGGCGCCCCGGCTGCAGCGCACGAGCTTGTCCTGCGCGCGCGGGGGCGCCTGGTAATGCAGCCCACGCAACGTGCCCCGCACCGCGCTGAACGAGTGGTTGTCCTGCACCCAGTCGATGGCGATGCCGGCCTCCGCCATGCGGGTCGCGTTGAAGGTCTCCATGAACCAGCCGCGGCTGTCGCCAAACCGATGCGGCGTCAGGATCAGGACTTCGGGAAGTTCGGTCTGTTCAACGTTCATCTGACGATCTTTTCGGGCGAGGGGGCGGGCGGAAGGGATGATGGGCGCATGTGACGATTTCGCAACCCTCAGGGCAACAGTTCGGCAAGCGCCGGCAGCCGCAGCAGGACGATGGCCGCAACCAGCGCCAGCGTGGCGCCGCCTGTCACCAGATCCTGCAACGGATCCCAGCTCCGGTGGCGCCAGGCCAGCCGCGCGATCGCCGGATGCACCACAACCAGCGACATGCCCTGCGCCAGCAGCGCGCCGCCGATCCCGCCATAATGCGCCCCGATCAGGAAGGCCGAGGTCTGCAGCACCGCCCGGAACGCCAGAAGCAGGAAGAACCCGCGCCCGTCGCCGGCCGCCAGCGCCGACTGGTCATAGGTCATTCCCGGTACCTGCAACATCTGCACCAGAGCAACCGCGGTGACGATCGAGCCCGCGGCGTGATAGCGCGGATCGTAAAGCGCGGCCACCAGCGGCCCGCCCGCCAGCGCGACGGCGGCCAGAAGCACCAGCACCCCCGTTGCCATCACCAGCCGCAGGCGGCGCATGTTCCGCGCCGCGGCAATCGAACCGGCGGGCGGGTGGTCGCGGTAAAGCGGGATCATGATCTTCGCGACGACCGTGACCGCCATCGCCATCGGGAAGGAGGCCAGGAAAAAGCCGGTGTTGTAGATTCCGAGGTCGGACATCGTGAGATAGGCGCCAAGGATCGCCTTGTCGCCCTGCGCCAGCAGGAAGCCGCAGGCGGTGGAGAGGAAGATCCATTTGCCGAAATGGATCAGTTCCGCGGCGGCCGCGGGTTCCCAATGCAGCCGGTTCGGCTCTCCGGGCAGCCAGAGCCGCGCAAGCACAAGCTTCGCCAGCGCCGCCAGCACCGCCCCCGCAACCAGCGCCCAGACCGAGCGCGTCGCCACCGCCAGCGCCACCATGCACAGCGTCCCCGCCACCTGGGCCGCCAGTTCGACCAGCGTGACCCGGCCCAGCATCAGATGGCGGTTTGCGGTGTCGATCCGCGTGGGGTTGCAGCCGGAAATGCACAGCGCCAGCCCGGCCACCGGCAGAAGCTGCATCAGTTCCGGCACCTCGTAGAAGCGCGCCATCGGCCAGGCCGCCAGCGCCGTCAGCGCCCAGAGCAGCAGGCCGCGGATCACGTTCACCGTCCAGGCGGTGTTGAGGAACGCCGGTTCGTCCCCCCGCGGGCTGCGCGAGATCGCCGGCCCGATGCCGGTGTCGGAGAACATCTGCAACCCGACCAGCACCATCGTGACCAGCGCCATCACTCCGAAGGCCTCGGGGTAAAGCAGCCGCGTCAGGATCAGGTTCGAGCCGAGGCGCAGCGCCTGACTCGTCGCAAAGGCGCCGGCGGTCAGCGCGCCCCCGCTCAGCGCGCGGGAAAAAAGCCCCCGCCGTTCGCTGCCCTGAAATTCCGCCATGCGCCCACCCATCCTCGTCCCCCCGATATTCACGAAACATCGCGACGGCAAAAGGGCGAAACGCCGTCCTTTCCGGGTCATTGCGGCAACGCCACGCGACGGTGGCGCGGCCTTGGCGTCTTTCCCCTTGCACGGCGGGCACCGGCCGCCCAATCCTGCCCCCGCCCGGTTCTGCTGTACGGCCTGTTGCCCTTGAAGATCGCCTATCTCGTCAACACCTACCCCCAACCCTCGCATACCTTCATCAGGCGCGAGATCCAGGCGGTTGAGCGCATGGAATGGCAGGTCACGCGGTTCGCCATGCGCTCGGACCGGGGCCGTCTGGTCGATCCTGCCGACATCGCCGAAGATGGCCGCACCGAACATGTGCTG